>NZ_JBFRDQ010000085.1:0-25823 GCF_052113865.1 Allobosea sp. TAB14
ACCTTAGCGGGCAAAGGATTTTGAGGCGAGAGAATCGCGGCGACTCCAAGGCACCCATTCGCCCCTTTGAAAAAAAAGATTCGGCCGCCGCGAGCGCGCCCGCTGTAAAGAAAAGATTAAGTTCCCCAACCAATTGCAGCCCCCCGACCCCGTTCGATCCGGGGGGCGGAAGCCACCTCGCTCCGAAGCCGGCTGAAAGGGATATTGCAGCCCGTCGAGCGCGCCCTGTAAGGTCACTTCATCGCCGGGCGGACAGCAATGAACGCGGTGGCGGTTTCCATAGATTATCGGTGTTTTGGCTCGCGACCAGGGAGGTTGGAGAATGCGGCTCTTTGTCTTCTGTATTGAGATGAAGCGCGGCTCCAGCCAGCGGCGAGCCTTCCAAGCGTAATCGACAGAACCGGGATTTCCTGACCTGTCGGGCGGATGCGCCTGCCGGGCCGGGATCCTTTTTAACCGGACAACAGCGCCGGGAAGGCGGTTGCCTCTGCAATCGCCCCTCCGAAGGCGTGTTCAATTTTGAAGCAAATGGGGCCATTGATGTTCGAGCGGCAGCAAATCGGAGATACGGTCGAGGCAGCGTCGGTGGTGGTGACAATGGCGGTCGAGGAGACTGCTCCGGTCGGAGCAGAGGACGCGTCGCTCCAGGACGCCTGGGAGCGTGTGCGCCGGCGCCTGCGTGCCGAACTCGGCGAGGATGTCTTCTCGAGCTGGTTCGCCCGGCTCGAGATCGCCGGCATCGTCGGGGGCATCGCCTATCTCACCGTCCCGACCCGCTTCCTGAAAAGCTGGCTCGAGGCCCATTACGCCGAGCGGCTGCGGGTGAACTGCATCGCCGAGCTGCCGGCGCCGAAGGGCGTGCTGCTCTCAGTCCGCCAGGCTTCGCGCGACACCACGCCGGCGCCGCTGGCGGAAGCCGTGATGCGCAGCCGCCCCGCCTCTTCGACGACACCGGTCCCGGCCGAGGCGGCCAAGCCCGGCGCGGCGACCGCCCAGTCCGGCGAACCCGAGCTGGTCGATGTCTGCGGCACGACGCTCGACAGGCGGATGAGCTTCCAGAACTTCGTCGTCGGCAAGTCGAACCAGCTCTCCTTCGCCGCGGCCGAGCGCATCGCGGCGGCGCCGGCCGGACAGAGCCCTTACAACCCGCTCTATCTCCATGCCGGTGTCGGCCTGGGTAAGACGCATCTGCTGCAGGCCATCGCGCAGGAAGCCAGGCGGCTGGGCAAGCGCGTCGCCTATTTCACGGCGGACCGCTTCATGTACGGCTTCGTCGCGGCGCTGAAATCGCAAACGGCGCTGGCCTTCAAGGAGAAGCTGCGCGGCATCGACCTGCTCGTCGTCGACGACGTGCAGTTCATCCAGGGCAAGTCGATCCAGCAGGAGTTCGGCCACACGATCAACGCGCTGCTCGATGCGGGCAAGCAGATCGTCGTCGCCGGCGACCGCCTTGCCGGCGAGCTCGAGGCCCTCGACGAGCGCATCCGTTCGCGGCTGGGCGGCGGTCTGGTTGTCGAAGTGGGCGAACTCGACGAAGCCTTGCGCGCCAAGATCCTGGCGACCCGGCTGGAAGCGCTGCAGAGCGCCCATCCCAACTTCCAGGTCAGCCCGGATGTGGTGGCCTATGTCGCCCGCGTCGTCGCCACCAATGGCCGCGATCTCGACGGCGCCGCCAACCGGCTGCTCGCCCATGCGACGCTGTCCGGCCAGTTCGTGACGCTGGAGACAGCGGAGGCGGCCATCCGCGACCTCGTGCGGACGCGCGAGCCGCGCCGGGTCAAGATCGAGGACATCCAGAAGCTCGTCGCGACGCGCTACAATGTCAGCCGCGCCGATATCCTCTCCGAGCGCCGCACGGCCGCGGTCGTGAAGCCGCGCCAGATCGCGATGTATCTGTCGAAGGCGCTGACCCCGCGTTCGCTGCCCGAGATCGGCCGGCGCTTCGGCGGGCGCGATCACACCACGGTGCTGCATGCCGTGCGCAAGATCGAGAAAGCGATCAGCGAGGACCGCTCGCTGCATGAGGAGGTCGATCTCCTGAAGCGCATGCTGCAGGAGTGACGGAGCGGCCGCTCGCGCCTGTCCTGCCAAATGGTTGTGGTTGCCGGGATGCGCGGCCCTTGCGCGCCCGGCTGCTGTCCGGCAATGTCGCTGGCCATTCATTCGGGCTCAGGCCGTCATGCCTGGGCGGCTAGCGTCAGAAGACTAGACAATCATGAAGGTCACGGTCGAACGTTCCACGCTGCTCAAATCGCTCGGCCACGTGCATCGCGTGGTGGAGCGCCGCAACACCATCCCGATCCTGTCGAACCTGCTGCTCAGCGCCACTGATGGAGGCCTGCGCCTCAAGGCGACCGATCTCGACATCGAGGTGGTGGAGACGATTCCGGCCGATGTCACCGAGCCCGGCGCGACGACCGTGCCGGCGCACACCCTCTATGACATCGTCCGCAAGCTGTCGGACGGCGCGCAGGTCTCGCTGGAGACCACCGGCGACACCGGCCTCGTGCTGCGCTCGGGCCGCTCGCGCTTCCAGCTCCAGACCTTGCCGGAAAGCGATTTCCCGGACATCACCGCCGGCGAGATGGCGCATCGCTTCGTGCTGCCGGCCGGCGAGCTCAAGCGCCTGATCGACAAGACCCAGTTCGCGATCTCGACCGAGGAGACGCGCTACTATCTCAACGGCATCTATCTCCACACCATCGATGTCGATGGCCGCCCGGTGCTGCGCGCCGTCGCGACCGACGGGCACCGGCTCGCCCGGGTCGACACCGCCGCCCCGCAGGGCTCGGCCGGCATGCCCGGCGTGATCGTGCCGCGCAAGGCCGTGGCCGAGATCCAGAAGCTGCTGGAGGATGGCGAGAGCGAGGTCGCGGTCGAGCTTTCCGGCTCGAAGATCCGCATCGCCGCCGCCGATGTCGTGCTGACGTCCAAGCTGATCGACGGCACCTTCCCCGACTATCAGCGCGTCATCCCCTCCGGCAACGACAAGCGGTTGACGGTGGACAGGGGCGATTTCGCCGCTTCCGTCGACCGCGTCTCGACGATCTCCTCCGAGCGCGGCCGCGCTGTGAAGCTTTCCATGGCCGACGGGCGCATGACGCTCTCGGTCACCAATCCGGATTCCGGCTCGGCGACCGAGGAGATCGAGGTCGATTACGAGGCGAGCCCGCTCGATATCGGCTTCAACGCCCGCTACCTGATGGACATCGCCGCCCAGCTCGACGGCGACACGGCGCTGCTGAAGCTCGCCGACCCGGGTTCGCCGACCGTGATCCAGGACCGCGAAGGCGCCTCCGCGCTCTATGTGCTGATGCCGATGCGCGTGTGAAGGGCTTTCGGCCGTGACGGCCGTTACGCGCCTGATCCTGCAGGATTTCCGTTCCTACGAGGCCCTCGATCTCCCGGTCGAGGGTCAAATCGTTGCGCTGATCGGCGAGAACGGGGCCGGCAAGACCAACATTCTCGAAGCGCTCTCGCTCTTCGCGCCCGGCCGTGGCCTGCGCCGGGCCGAGCTGCCCGGCATGGCGCGCCAAGGCGGCGACGGCAGCTTCGCCGCGTCCATCACCTTGGCCGATGAGGCCGGCCGGCTTGGTATCGGGCTTGGACCACTCGATGCGGAAGGGCGCCGCCCGCGCATCGCCCGCATCGACGGCACGGCCGCCGGCTCGGCGCTGGCCTTCAGCGAATATCTGCGGCTGGTCTGGCTGACGCCCGATCTCGACGGGCTGTTCCGCGCCGCCGCCGGCGACCGGCGCCGTTTCCTCGACCGTCTCGTGCTGGCGATCGATCCCGGCCACGCGACCCGCTCGAACGCGCTGGAGCGGGCTCTGCGCTCGCGCAACCGCATCCTTGAAGAGAGCCCCAATCAGGGACAATGGCTCGACGCCGTCGAGCGCGAGGTCGCCGAGCTCGGCATCGCGGTCGCCGCCGCCCGGGCCGAGACGGTGGCGCGGCTGTCCGCCATCATCGCCGAGACGCGAGACGAGGCCTCGCCCTTCCCTTTCGCGGATATCGCGCTCTCCGGCGAGATCGACGCGCTGGTCGCGCGCCTGCCGGCCGTCGACGCGGAGGACGCCTATCGCGACCTGCTGCGTCAGGGCCGCCACCGCGACCGTGCCGCCGGGCGCACGCTCGCGGGGCCGCAAGCCTCCGATCTGGAGGTCCGGCACGGGCCGAAGGATATTCCAGCCGGCCAGGGTTCGACCGGCGAGCAGAAAGCGCTGCTGATCGGGCTCGTGCTCGCCCATGCCAGGCTGGTCGCCGCGATGAGCGGCATCGCGCCGCTGGTCCTGCTCGACGAGATTGCCGCCCATCTCGATCCGCGCCGCCGCGCGGCGCTCTACGAGGGGCTGACCGGGCTCGGCTGCCAGGTCTGGATGACCGGCGCGGATGCGGCGCTGTTCGGCGATTTGCCGGCCGGGGCACAGCGCTTTTCGGTGACGCCGGGGCGGATCGATCCGCTCGATTGATCGGTCAGGCCACGGCTTGCGATGGGACGCTTCGTCGCGTTCCTGCTAATCTCGCGGGCAGTCTCGGAGGCTTTCCATGGACATCTCCAGCCTTGCCCTGTTCGCCGGCGTCTATTTCCTCGCCGTCGCCTCGCCTGGCCCCGCCATCGCGGCGCTGGTGGCGCGCTCGCTGTCATCGGGCTTCCGGCGCTCCTTGCCCTTCCTCGCCGGCATCGTCGCGGGCGATCTCGTCTGGTTCACGCTGACCGCGCTGGGCTTGAGCGTGCTGATGCAGAGCTTCCACGGCATCTTCGTCGCGATCAAATATGCCGGCTGCGCCTATCTGCTCTACCTCGCCTACAAGGCCTGGACGGCCCCCGCCGAAGCACCGAAGCCCTCCGCTGCCGCCCGCGGCGAGGGTGCGCGCCTGTTCCTCGGCGGCATTGCGCTGACGCTCGGCAATCCCAAGGTCATGGTCTTCTTCCTGTCGATCCTGCCGCTGGTGATCGATCTCAACGCGATGAGCACGCTCGCCTTCGTCGAGGTCGCGGCACTGATCGCCCCGATCATCACGGGCACGCTGATGGCCTATGCCTATGCGGCCGACCGGGCCCGGCGCCTCGTCGCCAGCCCGCGCGCGATGCGCTGGATCAACCGGACGACCGGCGGCGTGATGGCCGGCGCCGCCGCCGCGATCGCGACGCGGAGCTGAGCAGCCTTGGCTCTGGCGGCCGGCCTCATCGATCTCGGCTTCGCGCTGTTTCATGCCGCGTTCCGGCGTCTGTTCGGCTGGCCGGAGCGTTTGACGCCATCCGGCGGCCTGAACACGGCGATCACGCAGACGCTCAACGCGATGCTGATCTTCGTCTTCCTCGCCTATGGCGCGACCTTGATCTGGCTGGCCGGGCAAGGCCACGTCCACCCCGTGCTGCCGCTCGTGGGCGCCGCCTTCTGGGGCCTGCGGCTGACGCTGCAATTCATCTGGTTCGACCTCAAGCCCTGGCCGTCCAAGCTGATCACGGCGGTTTTTGCTCTGGCGATCGCGATCCACCTGCTGGCCGTCAAAGTCTGAGAGCCATCCAAGCTTCACGCCGTCATTCCGGACGAAGCCCTCGGGTCCGATCTTCGATCGGCCCAAGGCTAAACTCCGCGGAGATCCGGGATCCATCGTAAAGCGCGGCGCCTTTCGATGGATCCCGGGTCAAGCCTGGGATGACGGTGGTGGCTCCGAAGGATACCGACACAGGCTTTCGGCTCGAAAGACTGGCCAAGCGCGCCCGGCTGCGGCACATCCCTTGTCCATGTCGCCATCCCGCGAATCAGACGCCCGCGCGATCCTCAAATCCGTCTGGGGCTACGACGATTTCCGCCCCGGCCAGTGGGAGGTGATCGCCGCCGCCCTTGCCGGCGAGGATGTCTTCGCGGTGATGCCGACCGGCTCCGGCAAGTCGATGTGCTACCAGCTCCCGGCGCTAGTCGGGGGTGGGCTGACGCTGGTCGTCTCGCCCTTGATCGCCCTGATGCGCGATCAGGTCGGCCAGCTCGTGCGAGCCGGCGTATCGGCCGCCTCGCTCAACTCAATGAACAGCGAGAGCGAGGCCAGCGAGGCCTGGGACAAGCTCAATTCCGGCGATCTCCGGCTGCTCTTCGTCTCGCCCGAACGCTTGGCCGGCGAGGGACTGGTCACCCGCCTGAAGCGGCTCGGTGTGACCCGGCTCGCCATCGATGAGGCGCATTGCGTCTCGCAATGGGGCCATGATTTCCGCCCCGAATACCGCCTGCTCGCCAAGACGCGCGAGGCGCTGGGCGGCGTGCCGGTGACGGCGCTGACCGCCACCGCCGACCGGCAGACCCAGGCCGATATCGCCCAGCAGCTCTTCCCGCAGCCGCCGCGCATGGTGGTGCATTCCTTCGACCGGCCGAATTTGAAGCTCGCCTTCGCGCCGAAGGAGCAGCCACGCCGGCAGATCGACGATTTCCTGCGCCGGCACCGCAACGGCTCCGGCATCGTCTACTGCTCCTCGCGCAGCAAGACCGAGCGCCTCGCCACGGCGCTCAGCGAAAAGGGCTGGAATGCCCTGCCCTACCATGCTGGGCTCGAACAGGAGACGCGCAACCGTAACCAGGACATCTTCCTGCAGGAGGACGGCATCGTCGTCTGCGCCACCATCGCCTTCGGCATGGGCATCAACAAGCCGGATGTGCGCTTCGTGGTCCATGCCGATATGCCGGGCTCGATCGAGGGCTATTAYCAGGAGATCGGCCGCGCCGGSCGCGACGGCCTGCCGGCSGATACGCTGACGTTCTATGGCGTCGACGACATGTCTCTGAGGCGCCGCCAGATCGACGAGAAGCAGATCGACGACGAGCGCCGGCGCATCGAGCACAAGCGCCTCAACGCGATGATCGACCTCTGCGAGAACGCCTTGTGTCGGCGCAGCGCACTGCTCGCCTATTTCGGCGAGGAGACACCGCCCTGCCGGCATGGCCAAGCGCCGTTCCGCTGCGATCTCTGTAGTGCGGAGGCGCCCGCGTTGCAGGATGCGACGCTCGATGCGCGCAAGCTGCTCTCGGCCGTGATCCGTTCCGGCGAGCGCTTCGGCGCCGGCCATCTCGCCGATATCCTGACGGGCACGACGACCGAGGTCATCCGCCGGCAGAACCATGACGGGCTTAAGACCTTCGGCGTCGGCGCCGACAAGCCCAAGGCCGCCTGGATGGGGCTGACGCGCAAGCTCTTCGCCGCCGGGGCGCTGGCCGAGGCCAGCGCCGAGCATGGCGGCTTCAAGCTGACGCCGAAGGGCGAGGACATCCTGTTCGGCCGAGAGGAGATCGCGCTCCGGGCCGACCCGTTCGCCGAGCGACGCTCCCGCCGCTCGGAGCGCGACGCGGCCCGCGCCGACGGGCTCGACGAGGGCACGGCCGGCCTGTTCGAGCATCTGCGTAAGCTCAGGCTGCAGATCGCCCGCGAGGAGGGCGTGGCGGCCTATATCATCTTCACCGACCGGACCCTGATCGCGATGGCGCGCGAGCGGCCGCTGGGCCTGGACGAGATGCGGGCGATCGAGGGCGTCGGCGAGCGCAAGCTCGCGCAATATGGCGAGGCCTTCGTCGAGGCGATTTCGGAGTTTCGAGGCTAAGGCTCACCCTGTCCGTCGTCATTCCGGGCGCAGCGAAGCGGAGACCCGGAATCCATCGTCGAACGCCGGAGCCCTCCGATGGATTCCGGATCGGCGCCGCTTCGCGGCTTGTCCGGAATGACGAGGCAGGGGAACCAAACCGCCCCTCTACGCACACGCACGCGTAGGCGCGTGAAAAAGCCATCGTCTGCCCCTATATTGTCGTTTCGAATCAGGATCATCGCGGGCGCTCGCTCGCCCGCTCAGGGACCATTTCATGACCGATGCCGCGCTCAGCGCCCAGCCCGACGACTACGGCGCCGATTCCATCAAGGTTCTCAAGGGCYTGGATGCSGTKCGCAAGCGGCCYGGCATGTAYATCGGCGACACCGATGACGGCTCGGGCCTGCATCACATGGTCTACGAGGTCGTCGACAACGCCATCGACGAGGCGCTGGCGGGTCATGCCAACCTCGTCACGGTGACGCTGAATGCCGACGGCTCGGTCACGGTCAGCGACAATGGGCGCGGCATCCCGACCGATATCCACAGCGAGGAAGGCATTTCGGCCGCCGAGGTCATCATGACCCAGCTCCATGCCGGCGGTAAGTTCGACCAGAACTCCTACAAGGTCTCGGGCGGCCTGCACGGCGTCGGCGTCTCCGTCGTCAACGCGCTCTCGGTTTCGCTCAAGCTGCGCATCTGGCGCGGCGGGCACGAGCACTACATGGAGTTCCGCCATGGCGACGCAGTGGCGCCGCTTGCGGTCGTCGGCCCGCAGGGCGACAAGCGCGGCACCGAGGTGACCTTCCTGCCGTCGCAAGAGACCTTCACCATGGTGGAGTTCGACTACAAGACGCTGGAACACCGCCTGCGCGAGCTCGCCTTCCTGAACTCGGGCGTGCGCATCGTCCTGACCGATGCGCGCCATGCCGAGATCGTGCGCGAGGAGCTGATGTACGATGGCGGCGTCGAGGCCTTCGTACGCTATCTCGACCGCGCCAAGTCGTCGGTGATCGACAAGCCGATCATGCTGACCTCGGAGAAGGATGGCATCACCGTCGACGTCGCGCTGTGGTGGAACGACAGCTACCACGAGAACGTGCTCTGCTTCACCAACAACATCCCGCAGCGCGACGGCGGCACCCATCTTGCCGGCTTTCGCGCCGCGCTGACGCGCCAGATCACCGGCTATGCCGAAAGCTCCGGCATCTCCAAGAAGGAGAAGGTCTCGCTCACCGGCGACGATTGCCGCGAGGGCCTGACCGCGATCGTCTCGGTCAAGGTTCCCGACCCGAAATTCTCCTCGCAGACCAAGGACAAGCTGGTCTCCTCGGAAGTCCGCCCGGTCGTCGAGAATGTGGTCAATCAGGCTCTCTCGGAGTGGCTCGAAGAGCATCCAGGCGAGGCCAAGACCATCGTCGGCAAGGTGGCGGAAGCCGCTGCCGCCCGCGAGGCCGCCCGCAAGGCGCGCGACCTCACCCGCCGCAAGGGCGCGCTCGATATCGCCTCGCTCCCGGGCAAGCTGGCTGATTGCCAGGAGAGGGATCCCGCCAAATCCGAACTCTTCATCGTCGAGGGTGACTCGGCCGGCGGCTCCGCCAAGCAGGGCCGCGCCCGCGAATACCAGGCCGTGCTGCCGCTGCGCGGCAAGATCCTGAACGTCGAGCGCGCGCGCTTCGACAAGATGCTCTCGTCGGATCAGGTCGGCACGCTGATCACGGCGCTGGGCGCCGGCATCGGCCGCGCCGATGCCGAGCAGGGCGGCTTCAACCTTGCGAAGCTGCGCTACCACAAGATCATCATCATGACCGACGCCGACGTCGACGGCGCCCATATCCGTACGCTGCTCTTGACCTTCTTCTACCGGCAGATGCCGGAACTGATCGATGCCGGCCATCTCTTCATCGCCCAGCCGCCGCTCTACAAGGCGGCGCGCGGCAAGAGCCATGTCTATCTCAAGGACGAGCGGGCGCTGGAGGAGTACCTGATCGATTCGACGCTGGACGGCGCGACCTTCCGCACCAGCGAGGGCGTGGAACGGGCCGGCGCCGATCTCAGGGTGCTGATCGAGGAAGCCCGCAACGTCCGCAACGCGCTGGGCCAGCTCCATTCCCGCTATGAYCGGCGCATCGTCGAGCAGATGGCGATCGCKGGCGYGCTRCATCCGGTGAGCGAGGAGAACGAGGCCCAGGCGAACGAGGCGGCAGCCTCTGTCGCGCGCCGCCTCGATGCGATCTCGGACGAGCTGGAGCGCGGCTGGGAAGGCAAGGTGAGCGAAGGCGGCTTCGTGTTCTCGCGCATGATCCGCGGCGTGAAGCAGGCGGCGACCATTGACGCAGGCCTCCTCGCCAGTGCGGAAGCCCGCAAGCTCGATGCCGCGGCGGGTTCCCTGCAGGAAGCCTATGCCAAGCCGGCGATGCTCACCCGCAAGGGCGATTCCTTCCCGATCAACGGCCCCACCGACCTGTTCGATGCGGTCTCGACCATCGGCAAGAAGGGCGTCGCGCTGCAGCGCTACAAAGGACTGGGCGAGATGAACCCCGACCAGCTCTGGGAGACGACGCTCGATCGCGACGTGCGCACGCTGCTGCGCGTCAAGAACGACCAGAACGACGAGGCCGACGACCTCTTCGTCAAGCTGATGGGCGACGTCGTCGAGCCGCGGCGCGAATTCATCCAGACCAACGCGCTGAACGCCACCGTCGACATCTGATCCCGCTGCAACGACCTGCGTCACCGGAGCGCTTTCGGCGCTCCGGCTTCGGCGTTATGGTCCGGTCATGGCCCAGACGGAGCAACAACCCGGTGTCGAGAGCGGCCCGCCCGGCCGGGCTGGCATCCTGCTGCTCGCCGGCGGGGCTCTCGCTTTTGTTCTGACCGGCCTGCTGCTGTGGTGGCGCGAGGGCAGCCGGCTGTTCACCGACGGTCTGATCGCCGCCATCGTCGCCTGCTTCTAGCGGTCTCCAGCTTCTCTTCGGGACATCACCGTGAATCGCCGCCTCATCCTGCCCCTCGTCGTCTTCCTCGCCGGCGCGCTCGCGCTCGCCGCAGCGGCGATCCTCACCTTCTCCCCCGGCAGCCGGACGACGGGGAGCGGGACGGCCAGCGTCGGCGGCCCCTTCACCCTGACCACGCAGGACGGCAAGCCGCTCTCCGATACGGATCTGCGCGGCTCGCCCTTCCTGGTCTTCTTCGGCTTCACCCATTGCCCTGATGTCTGCCCGACCAAGCTCTTCGAGATCTCCGAAGCGCTGCGCGCCGCCGGCGAAAGCGACAAGGCCAAGAACCTGAAGGCGCTGTTCGTGACCGTCGATCCCGAGCGCGACACGCCGGAGGTGATGAAGAGCTATCTCAGCTCCTTCGATCCGCGCATCATCGGCCTGACCGGTGATCGCGCAGCAATCGACGCGACGATCAAGGCTTATCGCGCTTATGCGAAGRAGACGCCGCTCAAGGATGGCGACTACACGATGGACCATACCGCGCTGGTCTATCTGATGGGCAAGGATGGCAGCTTCGTCGGCGCCTTCAATATCGAACAGGCACCGGCGCAGGCGGCGGCGGAGTGGCTTCGCCAGAGCTGACGGCCTCGGCCGGCGGCGTCCGCCGGCGCGCCAGCCCGTGCTCCGTCTTGTTCCAGGCGAAGCGCCGGGCGAAGTATTCGTAAAAGGCCATCCAGGCCGCGACCGAGACCAGCCCGTAATAGAGCGGCAGCAACGGCAGCAGCCATAACAGGCTCGGGTCGCGCCGGCGCAGCGCGCCGATGGCCGGTGGCAGGAACAGCGAGAGCGTGCCGAAGAGCCAGATCGACAGCGCGAAGGCCGATGTCACGGTGGTCAGCGCGCTCGCCGGGTCGAAGAGCGAGCCCTCCCAATAGGCGATGAGCGTCGCGACCGCGAAAACGGGATAGCCGAGCGCCGTCACGATCGTGCCCAGCGCCAGCGAGGCGAAGGCGAAGGTCGCAGCGAAGCCGGCCTCGCGCAGCAGTTTCAACGGCGCGCGCGAATGCGTCACCGCCGTCTGCATGTAGCCCTTGATCCAGCGTGAACGCTGGCTGAGCCAGGCCTTGACCGTGACCGGGGCCTCCTCGCGCGTATCCGACGGCAGATCGCCGATACGATAGCCGGCCCTGGCCAGCCGAACCGCGAGATCGGCATCCTCGGTGACGTTCCAGGCGTCCCAGCCGCCCAGCGCCCGAAGCACATCAGTCCGGAAATGATTGGAGGTGCCGCCCAGCATGATCGGCAACCGGGCGCGCAGCAGCCCGGGATTGAGCACCTCGAAAAGCCCTGCATATTCCAACGCGAACAAGGCCGGCAGCAGGCCCTCCTCGGCATGGTCGATCACCAGCCGCGCCTGGAGGCAGGCGAGATCGTCGGAAGCGCGATGGAAGCGCGCTGCCGCCAGCCGCAATTGCTGGGGATCGGGAATGTCCTCGGCGTCGAAGATGGTGAAGAGGCTCCCGCGCGCCTCGAGCAATGCGAGGTTCAGCGCCCGCGGCTTCGTCCGGGGCTGGCCGGGCGGCACGATCGTGACGGTGACATGCGCCGGCAGGGACATCGGCGCGAGCGCCGCCCGCATGCCGGCATCTTCAGCTTCGACCAGCAGGCGAATGTCCAGCTTGGCCGGTGGGTAGTCCAGCTCCGACAGCGCCCGGAGCATCTGCCGCAGCACCGCCTCCTCCCGGTACATCGGCACGGCGACGGTGTAGACCGGCAAACGGCTGTCATCGAGGCGCCAGCGCTGGGTGCGCCAGAGATCGGGGGAGGTGCGCTCGATCGAGGCCGCAAGCCTGAGCAGGATGAGCCCCAGAAACAGCGGCCCGAGCAGCAGGGCAAGCGCGAAGAAGCTCTCCAGGGGCGCGAAGATGCCCCCGAGCGTTGCCGTCGCGAGGCCGATGCCGGTCGCGGCGACCTGGCCGCGGCTGGCGCCGGTGCGGGCGCTGTCACGCGCAAGGCCCGGCTCGTCGAGCCCGGCAGCAGATCGGGCCAGCCCTTCGCCATTGGCCTCCCGCAGGCGGTCCGCGAAGCGACGGGGCGTGGTGACCGCGACATCGTCGCGGTGGCGCGCCCCGGCCGAGATCATATGGCGCAGGGCGGCGCCTTCGGGCGCGAGCAGGAAGCGCAAGCGCGGGTTCACCGGCCCCGCCAAAGGAGCGATGCCGCCGCGCAGGATCGCCTCATGCCGGCCACCGGACAGGAGATCGAAGGCGTCGGTATGGAAAGGCAGGCCGAGCTCGGCAGCGAGCGCCCGGTAATAGCTCTCCTGATCGATCAACCCGAGCGCGAAAACCTCGCGCACCGCGTCGGTGCCGTAGCGCCGCGCGCGACGCGCGGCAAGGGCAAGGCCGGCCGGCGCGACGCCGTGGCGGGGGAGAAAAGCGATCTCGACGGGCAAATCGGCGAAGCCGCGCCCCTGCGGATCGACAACATCGCCCCGACCGTCGCCCCCCACGGTCCAATCCCGTCCGACGCCACGCCAGCCGGGCGCCCAGCACGCCCGGCAAACCTATGGTTGCGGTTTCAGGCGCGCGAGTCGAGTCGCGAAGTCGTACGACTTTCGGAGTTTCCGGGCCGACGGGCGTGCCGTCAGCGCCCCGCCAGGATCTCCGCGACCTGCGGGATGTCCTTGTCGCCGCGGCCGGAGAGGCTGACCACCATCAGATGGTCCTTCGGCTTCTGCGGGGCGAGTTCAGCGACGCGCGCCAGCGCATGCGCGCTTTCGAGCGCGGGAATGATGCCTTCCAGCCGCGAGAGAAGCTGGAAGGCTTCCAGTGCCTCTTCGTCGGTGGCCGAGAGGTATTTCACCCGGCCGACATCGTGCAGCCAGGAATGCTCCGGGCCGATGCCGGGATAGTCGAGMCCGGCCGAGATCGARTGCGCRTCCTTGATCTGCCCGTCRTCRTCCATCAGCAGRWAGGTGCGGTTGCCRTGCAGCACGCCGGGRCGYCCGCCSGTSAGCGAGGCGGCATGCAGSCCGCTCGGGATGCCGTGCCCGGCCGCCTCGACGCCGTAGATCTCGACGCTGGAATCGTCGAGGAAGGGGTGGAACAGCCCCATCGCGTTCGAGCCGCCGCCGATGCAGGCGATCAGCGAATCCGGCAGGCGGCCTTCGGCTTCCTGCATCTGCTCGCGGGTCTCCTTGCCGATGATCGACTGGAAATCGCGCACCATCGCCGGATAGGGATGGGGCCCGGCAACCGTGCCGATGCAGTAGAAGGTCGTCGCGACATTGGTCACCCAGTCGCGCAGCGCCTCGTTCATGGCGTCCTTCAGCGTCTTCGTGCCGGATTCGACCGGCACGACGGTGGCGCCGAGCATCTGCATGCGGAAGACGTTCGGCGCCTGACGGGCGACGTCGACCGCGCCCATATAGACGATGCATTCGAGCCCGTAGCGGGCGCAGAGCGTCGCGGTCGCGACGCCGTGCTGGCCGGCGCCGGTCTCGGCGATGATGCGCTTCTTGCCCATGCGCCGCGCCAGCAGGATCTGGCCGAGCACGTTGTTCACCTTGTGGGAGCCGGTATGGTTCAGCTCCTCGCGCTTCAGATAGATCTTGGCGCCATCGAAATGCTCGCTCAGGCGCTCGGCGAAATAGAGCGGCGAGGGCCGGCCGACATAGTGCTTCAGCCCATAGGCCATCTCGGCGTGATAGGCCGGGTCGGCCTTGGCGGCGTTGTAGGCTTCCTCCAGCTCGAGGATCAGCGGCATCAGCGTCTCGGCGACGAAGCGGCCGCCGAACATCCCGAAGCGGCCGTTCTCGTCCGGGCCGTTGCGGTAGCTGTTCGGGCTGGAGGGGGCGTTCATGCCGTCAAACCTTCCTGCATTGCCGCCGCGGCCTTGCGGGCCGATGCGATGAATTCCGCGATCCGGGCCGGATCCTTGACGCCCGGCGCGCGCTCGACGCCGCTCGATACGTCAACGCCGGCCGGCCGGGTCACCCGGATCGCCTCCGCGACATTCGCCGGATCGAGCCCGCCCGATAGCATGAAGCGCAGCGCAGGGTCGAGGCCGGTCAGCAATGTCCAGTCGAAGGCGCGGCCATGCCCGCCGGGGAAGGCGGCGTCCTTCGGCGGCTTGGCATCGAGCAGGATGCGATCGACCACGGCCGCATAGCGCGGGACGCGATCCAGATCGGCCGCCGTCGCAACGCCGAGCGCCTTCATCACCGGCCTGCCGCTCGCCGAGGCGATGGCCGCGGCGAGCTCCGGCGATTCCGAGCCATGCAATTGCAGCCGGTCCGGCTTCAGCAATTCCACCAGATCGGCCGCGCGCTTTTCGTCCCAATCGACGATCAGCGCGACGATTTCCGCCTTGCCGCGCGCCTGTGCGGCGAGTTCCGCAGCGCGTTCCGGCGTGACGAAGCGCGGGCTCTTCGGATGGAAGACGAAGCCGATCATGTCGGCGCCGCCGCTGAGCGCCGCGTCCAGCGTCTCGGGAGTCGAGAGGCCGCAGATCTTGATCGTTAAGGTTGCGTTTACCATCGTTCCGTCTTAGCGCCGGTTTGAAAGCCTTCACGCCGAGGGCTTCGATTGCCGGACGGGCATCTAGCATAGTCGCATCATCTGCGCAGTGGGCCGATTCCATGCCACACTTGCGACATGGTGGCGAAGGAAGCGATGCTGTGACGGGGTGAAGACGAGGGGCGTAGCCGGTTTCGCGATGCGGTGGAGCGTATTGACCATTGCGGCGGCCCTGCTCGCCATCCTCGGCGTCACCGCCGCAGCCCTCTATATCTATAACCAGCCGCGCACGCTGCGCCTCGCAGTGGGGCCGCTCGGCTCGGAGGATGCGCGCATGGCCGCCGCCTTCGTGCAGGGGCTCAACCGGGACAAGGCCGATGTCCGCATCCGCCTCCTCCTGACCGAGGGGGCCGAGGACAGCGCGAAGCGGATCGATGCCGGCGAAGCCGACCTCGCCTTGCTTCGGGCCGATATCGCCATGCCCTCGACGGCCGACACCGTGCTCATCACCCGCCGGACCTTTCCTTTCATCATCACGACGAAGGAGACCGCGATCGGCCGCATCGCCGATCTGCGCGGCCGCAGGATCGGTGTCGGACGCAATCCGGCCGGCAATATCGTGCTGCTGAAGCGGGTGCTGGCGCAGTATGAGGTGAGGCCGGAAGAGGTCGAGATCGTCGGGCTGACGCAGGACGAGATCGTCACCGCGGCGAAGGACAGGCGCATCGACGCCTTCTTCTCGATCAATGCGGTCGGCTCCCACACCAACAATGACGGTTTGCGCCGGCTGCGCGAGGCCTGGGGCGAGGACCCGGTGCTCGTCGGCAACCTGACCAAGGACATCCTCGCGCTCAGGCTCACGCTGGCGAGCGAGCTGCCCGCGATCCAGGCGCTGGAGACGCCCTCGACCGACAAGGATGCGCCGCTGCCGGTCCATACCGGCGCCGCCGCCTATATCGATGGCGAGCAGGAGAGCTTCTTCGACCGCTATGGCGACTGGTTCTATATCGGCGCGATGGCGCTGTCGGCGCTCGGCACCGGCGCGGCCACGATCCTCGGCCGCGAGGGCGCCACCCGCCGCCGCCGCGCCATGGCCGGCCTCGACACGCTGCTGGAGCTGCTCGGCACCATCCGCTCCTGCGAGGACGAGGCGGAACTGGCCCGGCTCGGCCGCGAGGCGGACATGGTCCTGACCCGCGTGCTCGCCGATTATGCCAAGGGCGATCTCGATGCCGCCGCGCTCGCGGCCTACCGCCTCGCCATCGATCAGGTCGGCCGGGCCGTCGCCGAGCGGCAGCGGGCGCTGGCCGAAGGTTGAGCCCGTTCACCTTTCGGCACCGGCTGCGGTTGCCGAAACGGCCGCCAACGTTTATGTGCAGCGCAACGAATTCCAGATTCACGTGAAACGGGCTGCGCCGGCAGGGCTTTGAACCTGACCGGCTCGTGGCCTTGAAAGCAAGGCCCTATCCGCATGTCCATGCGCAACATCGCCATCATCGCGCACGTCGACCACGGCAAGACCACGCTCGTCGACAAACTGCTGCAGCAGTCCGGCACCTACCGCGACAACCAGCGCGTCATCGAGCGCGTGATGGATTCCAACGACCTCGAGAAGGAGCGCGGCATCACCATCCTGGCCAAGGCGACCTCGGTCGTCTGGAAGGACACGCGCATCAACATCGTCGACACCCCCGGCCACGCCGATTTCGGCGGCGAGGTCGAGCGCATCCTGAACATGGTCGATTCGGCCATCGTGCTGGTCGACGCGGCCGAGGGCCCGATGCCGCAGACCAAATTCGTGGTCTCCAAGGCGCTGAAGCTCGGCCTCAAGCCCATCGTGGCGATCAACAAGGTCGACAAGCCCGACGCCCGCACCACCGAGGTCATCAATGAGGTCTTCGATCTCTTCGCCGCGCTCGACGCGACCGACGAGCAGCTCGACTTCCCGATCCTCTACGGTTCGGGCAAGCAGGGCTGGATGGCGCATGATCCGGCCGGCCCGCAGGACCAGGGCCTGGCCCCGATGTATGACCTGATCCTCTCGCATGTGCCCGAGCCGCGCGTCGAGGAAGGCCCGTTCCGGATGATCGGCACGCTGCTGGAGGCCAACCCCTATCTCGGCCGCATCATCACCGGCCGCGTGGTCTCCGGCACGGCCAAGCCGAACCAGCAGATCAAGGTGCTCTCGGGCGACGGCTCCACCGTCGAGACCGGCCGCATCACCAAGATCCTCGCCTTCCGCGGCCTCGAGCGCACGCCGATCGAGGAAGCGATTCCGGGCGACATCGTCTCGATCGCGGGCCTGGTGAAGGGCTCGGTCGCCGACACCTTCTGCGACCCCTCCGTCACCGAGCCGATCGAAGCCCAGCCGATCGACCCGCCGACGGTGTCGATGACCTTCATGGTCAACGACTCGCCGCTCGCCGGCACCGAGGGCGACAAGGTCACCACCCGCGTCATCCGCGACCGCCTGCTCAAGGAGGCCGAGGGCAATGTCGCGCTGAAGATCGAGGAAGCCTCCGACAAGGACAGCTACATCGTCTCCGGCCGCGGTGAACTCCAGCTCGCGATCCTAATCGAGACGATGCGCCGCGAGGGCTTCGAGCTCGGCGTTTCGCGCCCCCGCGTCGTGCTCAAGCGCGACGAGAGCGGCCAGCTCCTGGAGCCGATCGAGGAGGTCATCATCGACGTCGACGAGGAGCATTCCGGCGTCGTCGTGCAGAAGATGTCGGAGCGCAAGGCCGACATGCTGGAGATGCGTCCCTCCGGCGGCAATCGCCTGCGCCTGATGTTCCATGCCCCGACGCGCGGCCTGATCGGCTATCAGGGCGAGCTCCTGACCGACACGCGTGGCACGGCGATCATGAACCGCCTGTTCCATGACTACCTGCCCTACAAGGGCGAGATCGGCGGCCGCCGCAACGGCGTGCTGATCGCGATGGAGACCGGCGAGGCCGTCGCCTACGCGCTGTGGAACCTCGAAGATCGCGGCCCGATGATGATCGAGCCCGGCTGGAAGGTCTATCAGGGCATGATCGTCGGCGAGCATACCCGCGAGAACGACCTCGAGGTGAACGTGCTCAAGGGCAAGAAGCTCACCAACATCCGCACGACGTCGAAGGACGAGGCCGTGCGCCTGACGCCGCCGATCCGCATGACGCTGGAGCGCTCGCTGGCCTGGATCGACGACGACGAGCTCGTCGAGGTCACGCCGAAGTCGATCCGCCTGCGCAAGGCCATCCTCGACCCCAACGAGCGCAAGCGCTCGCAGAAGATGAAGGCCGAAGTGGCCTGATCGGCAATGCCCGGGTCCTGACCCGGGCATTTTTTTGATCTGAAGCCGGGTCTGCGCTCAGCGCAGCCCGAAGATGACGCACCGGGCGATTGCCCTCGCGCACGCGCTCTGGTCCTCTGCCTGCCTCCAGATCATCGCGCGTCCGACCGGACGCGGTCACGGTGATCTATCACGGTGTTATCGCATCGGATTTTTCCGAAAAGTGGAGCCCGCTTTTCGGTCCGATGCGAAAGGGGAAGGACCATCGCCATGCAGTTCCGCAATCTCGGCCGCTCGGGCCTGCGCGTCTCGCTCGTCGGCCTCGGCTGCAACAATTTCGGCGGCCGCATCGATCTTGAGGCGACGCGCAAGGTCGTCGACGCCGCGATCGAGCACGGCATCACGCTGTTCGACACCGCCGACATCTATGGCGAGAAGGGCGGTTCGGAGACCGCTCTCGGCCAGGTGCTGGGCGCGCGCCGCAAGGACATCGTGCTCGCTTCCAAATTCGGCATGAAGATGTTCCATGGCGGCGAGGGCGGCTCTCGCCGCTACATCATGACCGCCGTCGAAGAGTCGCTGCAGCGGCTGAAGACCGACTGGATCGATCTCTACCAGTTCCACAAGCCCGACCCGCTGACGCCGATCGACGAGACGCTGCGCGCGCTGGAAGACCTCGTGACCCAGGGCAAGGTCCGCTATGTCGGCTGCTCCAACATGGTCGCCTGGCAGGTCGCCGATGCGCAATGGACGGCGCGCGATCTCGGCCTCACCGGCTTCGCCTCGGCGCAGGACGAATACAGCCTGCTGAAGCGCGGCGCCGAGAAGGATCTGATCCCGGCCATCGCCCATTACGGCATGGGTCTGCTGCCCTATTTCCCGCTCGCCAATGGCGCGCTCACCGGCAAGTACAAGCGCGGCGCGGCGATGCCGGAAGGCGCGCGGCTGACCAAGCTGCCGGAGCGCGCCGGCCAGATCTTCAGCGAGGAGAACTGGCTGAAGATCGAGGGGTTGACCGCCTTCGCCGAGCAGCGCGGCCACAGCCTCGTCGAGCTCGCCTTCTCCTGGCTGGCGGCGCAACCGGTCGTCTCCAGCGTCATCGCCGGCGCGACCAAGCCGGAACAGATCGCGGCCAATGTGAAGGCGGCCGACTGGGCCCTGACGGCGGGAGAGCTGGCGGAGATCGATGAGATCGTGAAGTAGGCAGGAACCGTCCCCTCTCCCCTTGCGAGAGAGGGTGAGGGTGAGGGATCTCGCGACGCTGATCGCTAGCGATCCAAGCCGGTGCGCGCCCTCATCCGTCTCAGCTTCGCCGCGCCGCCTTCTCCCGCAGGGGAGAAGACGGCGCCATTCCTGACAGCTTCGTGCATCCCGTCGCGCCATCGCCATGGACCGCCCGCGCGCGCCCGCTTATGGTCCGCGCCATGAGCGATAAAGCCACGACCGCCCCCGCCCTGAAGCCCGGCGACCACCTCTTCCTGGTCGACGGCTCGAACTTCATTTTCCGGGCCTATTTCCAGTCGATCAACCAGGACCGGAAATACAATGCCCGTTCTGACGGCTTGCCGTCCGGAGCGGTCCGGCTCTTCGCCACCAAGCTGTTTCAGTTCGTGCGCGAGGGCGTGCTCGGCGTCAGGCCGACCCATCTCGCCATCGTCTTCGACAAGTCGGAGAACTCGTTCCGCAAGGCGATCTACCCGGCCTACAAGGGCAACCGCTCGGAGCCGCCGGCCGATCTCATTCCCCAGTTCCCGCTGATGCGCGAGGCGGTGCGCGCCTTCGGACTGATCCCGGTCGAGCAGGATGTCTACGAGGCCGACGACCTGATCGCGACCTATGCGAAGCAGGCGCGCGAGGCCGGCGCCGATGTGCTGATCGTCTCCGCCGACAAGGACCTGATGCAGCTGGTGCGGCCGGGTGTCGCCATGTACGACCCCGCCTCGGGCGACCAGAAGAAGGGCGCAGGCTTCCGCGCCGAGCGTCGCATCGGTGAGCCGGAGGTGGTCGAGTATTTCGGCGTCACGCCCGACAAGGTCACCGATGTGCAGGCGCTCGCGGGCGATGCCACCGACAACGTGCCGGGCGCGCCCGGCATCGGCATCAAGACCGCGGCCCAGCTTATCGGCGAATATGGCGATCTCGAAACCCTGCTGGCGCGCGCCGGCGAGATCAAGCAGCCGAAGCGCCGGGAGACGCTGACCAATCCGGAGGTCGTCGAGAAGGTCCGGATCTCGCACAAGCTCGTCACGCTCGTGGACGATGTGAAGGTCGAGACGCCGCTGGAGACCCTGACGCTCGATCAGCCGGACCCGGCCAAGCTCATCGCCTTCCTCAAGGCGATGGAGTTCACCACCATCACCAAGCGCGTCGCCGAGGCCTATGAGGCCGATGTCGGCGCCGTCGATGCCGATCCCGCGCTGGCTCCCGGCGGTTCGCGCGCCGCCGAGCTCAAGGCGCTCTACGCCGGCGCCGATGTCATCGAGGACGCGGTTTCCGACGTGACGCCGGCCGCCCCGTCAGCCTCGGCCATTTTGCCCGAAGCGACCGGCGGCGAAGCCGGCTGGATGAAGCCCGCCGATCTCGCCGCATCCCGCAAGAACGAGGCGATCGCGGGCAAGATCGACCGCTCCACATATGAATGCGTGCGCACGCTCGCCGATCTCGAACGCTGGATCGGCTGGGCCTATGAGGCCGGCCATGTCGCCCTCGATACCGAGACCAATTCGCTCGATGCGATGCAGGCCGATCTCGTCGGCATCTCGCTCGCGGTCGCGCCCGGCCGCGCCTGCTACATCCCGCTGCAGCATCGCGCCGGCGATGGCGGGCTCTTCGACGAAGGTCTGCTGCCCGAGCAGATTCCGTTGGCGCAGGCCGTCGCGGCGCTGAAGCCCCTGCTGGCCGACAAAAGCGTGCTCAAGATCGGCCAGAACCTCAAATACGACCTGCTGGTTCTGGAACGCCACGGCCTCACCGTGTCTGCGATCGAGGACACGATGCTGATCTCCTATGCGCTCGATGCCGGCAGCAACAGCCACGGCATGGACCGGCTCTCCGAGCTCCATCTCGGCCATGAGACGATTCCGTATGCGCAGGTCGCCGGCAGCGGCAAGTCGCAGATCACCTTCGACAAGGTGCCGCTCGACAAGGCGACCGACTACGCCGCCGAGGATGCCGACGTCACGCTCAGGCTCTGGCTCGCGCTGAAGCCACGGCTTGCCGCCGAGAAGAAGACCGCCGTCTACGAGGTTCTGGAACGGCCGATGGTCGCCGTGCTCGCCGCGATGGAGACGCGCGGCATCGCCATCGACCGGCAGATCCTCTCCCGCCTCTCCGGCGATTTCGCGCAGGGGCTGGCGCGGCTGGAGGACGAGATCTACGAGCTCGCCGGCGAGAAGTTCACCATCGGCAGCCCGAAGCAGCTCGGCGACATCCTGTTCGGCAAGATGGGGCTGGCAGGAGCCAAGAAGACCGCGACCGGCCAATGGGCGACGGGCGCCGGCGTGCTCGAAGACCTCGCGGAGCAGGGCCATCCGCTGCCCTCCAAGATTCTGGAATGGCGTCAGCTTGCCAAGCTGAAATCGACCTATACGGACTCGCTACCCGCCTATGTGAACCCGCAGACCAACCGGGTCCACACCTCCTATGCGCTGGCGGCAACGACGACGGGCCGGCTCTCCTCCTCCGAGCCCAATCTSCAGAACATCCCGATCCGCACCGARGCSGGKCGCAAGATCMGSACGGCCTTCATYCCGGARAAGGGCYWCAARCTGRTCTCGGCCGAYTACAGCCAGATCGARCTGCGYCTTCTCGCCCATATCGCSGASATCCCGCAACTTCGGCAGGCTTTCGCGGATGGCATCGACATCCATGCGATGACGGCCTCCGAGATGTTCGGCGTTCCCGTCCAGGGCATGCCGAGCGAGGTGCGCCGGCGCGCCAAGGCGATCAATTTCGGCATCATCTACGGCATCTCGGCCTTCGGGCTGGCCAACCAGCTCGGCATCGGCCGCGAGGAGGCCAGCGCCTATATCCGCAAGTATTTCGAGCGCTTCCCCGGCATCCGCGACTATATGGACCAGACCAAGACCCATGTGCGCGCCCATGGCCAGGTCACGACGATCTTCGGTCGCGTCTGCCATTTCCCGGCGGTGGCCTCGAAGAACCCGTCCGAGCGCGCCTTCGTCGAGCGCCAGGCGATCAACGCCCCGATCCAAGGCTCGGCCGCCGACATCATCCGCCGGGCGATGATCCGCATGGACGCAGCGCTCGCCGCCCAGCGGCTCAATGCCCGCATGCTGTTGCAGGTCCATGACGAGCTCGTCTTCGAGGTTCCCGACGAGGAGGTCGAGAAGACGCTGCCGGTGATCGAGAGGGTGATGATCGAGGCGCCGCATCCGGCCGTGCAGCTCAGGGTGCCGCTCGCCGTCGAGGCCCGCGCCGCCGGCAACTGGGACGAGGCCCACTGAAGCCTCGCCCCGTCGCCGGCTGCGGAACAGAAGCAGGTCCGCCCGCGTTGGCGCCATGAGAGAGACCCGCATCAGGCGGGTCTCTTGCGGCCAACGTCCAGTCCGGACACCATTGGTCTTCACGGCATCGAGCGACAGGAAACCAGCGTCATGGCAAGAACGACATCTCCGAAACGTTCGGCGGCCGCGGCCGTCAAGGACGCCAAGGCCGGGATCGAAGCCGGCACCGAGGATGTCGCGCAGAAAGTGCGCCGCGCCGGTGCCCGTGCCAAGCGTCAGGCGAGCGCGCTCGAGGAGACCCTGACCCGCAGCGCCGAGGATATCGCCGCAACCGTCAGCGACCGGCTGCGCTCCGTCGGCGTCGATACCGACCGGATGGTCGACGTCGCCAAGGAACAGGCGACCGAATTGCAGAAGCTGGTCGAGGACGAGATTCGCGAGCGGCCCCTGCGGGCGCTGGGGCTGGCGGCCGCCGTCGGCCTCTTCGTCGGCTACCTTTCGGCGCGATAGCCGATGTTCGGGGGGCTCGGTTCCTTCATCGCTTCGGAAGTCTCCGGAACGGTGAAACGCAACGCCACGGTCTTCGGCCTGTTCGCCTTCGCGGCCCTGCTGCTGCTCTGCGCCGGAGGCTATGCGCTCAATGCGCTGCACATCGTTCTGACGGAGCGCTATGGCGCGGTCGCAGCAAGCCTGTGGATCGCGGGCGGCCTCGCGATCTCGGCGCTGATCGCCTTCGGCATCGCGCTCTTCGTCAGGAACCGCCCGCGCCCGCAGCGCCCGATCGCCGCCACCGCGGCCTTCGCCGCCGCTCCGCTGGCCGCCAAGATGCTGACCTCGCGGACCGGATGGCGCATCGCGGCCCTGGCTGGAATCGCGGTGCTGGGCACCGTCCTCGGCCGGCAGCTTTTTTCGGGCGGTGACGGCGAGGACACGGATGAGGCCTGAAGCGCCTCACCCGGCGCGGGTGGACGGAGGCTGTCTTTTTACATAGGGATACGGGTATGCGTCCTGTAACAGGACAGGCATGTCTGATCTCGTGAGGCCCCGGAACCGCTTGCCGCTCCCCGCCTTTCCCCTGCTTGGCGCGCGGCTGCGCTCAGCAACGATCACGATCGGCGCGATCGGCGTCGTCGCCATCGCGATCGTTCTGGCGGCCTGGATCAATCTGCAGGCGCGCCACGCCGCGGACCAGGTTTCGCACGCGATCGAGATCCGGGAACGGGCGGAACGCTTCCTCGGCCGGCTCCGCGATGCCGAGACCGGCCAGCGCGGCTATCTGCTGACCGGTCAGGCCGCCTATCTCGAACCCTTCACCGAAGGCAGTGCGACGGCCGGTCCGGAGCTCGACGTGCTCGAGGCGCTGGTCGATGCCGACCCTGCCCAGAAGCAGCGCGTGGCCAGCCTGCGCGAGACCATGCGGCTCAAGCTCACCGAGCTGAACAGGACGATCGAACTCACGCGCAACGGGCGCCGCGAGGAGGCCGTCGCCATGATGCGCGACGGGCCCGGCATCGCCACGATGGACAAGCTGCGCGACGCGGTCCAGGAAATCCAGCAGACGGAGAACATCCGCCTGCGCTCGCTCTACCGCAGCGAGGAACGGCGACGCCTTTGGGGAAGCACCGGCATCGTCGTCGCCCTTGCCGGGCTGGCCTTCGCCGCCTGGCAACTCCTGCGCAGGCGCCAGCGTCGCAGCACGGAGCTGGCGGTCAGCAATGCCGAGCTCGAGCAGATGGTCAACGATCGGACCCGTGAGCTCGAAGGCGAGCGCCTGCGCATCGAGGCGCTKCTGCGTGACGTCAATCACCGCGTCGGCAACAACCTCGCCATGGTCTCCGCATTGCTGAACGTGCAAAGC
Organism: Allobosea sp. TAB14; assembly: GCF_052113865.1. NCBI lineage: Bacteria > Pseudomonadati > Pseudomonadota > Alphaproteobacteria > Hyphomicrobiales > Alloboseaceae > Allobosea > Allobosea sp. TAB14. The sequence goes on from NZ_JBFRDQ010000085.1 coordinate 24,634, forward strand.
CGGCAGACGCGCGAGCCTGCGGTCAAGGCGGCGCTGGGGCAGGCGCAGTCCCGCATCCAGGCGATCGCCGCCGGGCAAAGGCGGCTGCGCTTGGACATCGAGACCGACGCCATCGAGGCGCGTCCTTACATGGAGGACCTGCTCGCCGAGATCGGCAAATCGGCCGAGGGACGGCCGATCACCATCGAKCTCGAYATGGATTCGATYCGGCTGCCYGGSCGCGAYGCGGTSTCCTWYGTSGTSATCGTCAAYGAGCTCGTCACCAATGCGATCAAGCACGCCTTTCCGGACAACATGGCCGGGCGGATCGCGATCCGCCTCGAACGTGCCGAGCAGGACGGCGAGCCCGCCCTGTTGCTGTCGATCGAGGATGACGGCATCGGCATGCCTGCGGAGAACCACAGCAAGGGACTCGGCCAGACCGTGATCGCGAGCCTGCTGCGCAGCATGCGGGCGACGATGACGACGTTGCCGCTTCACCCCGGCGCCGACCGCCCGGGAACTCGTGTCGCCGTGATTTTCCCGAAGCGCGACGGCGCCTGATCTCTGGGGGCAGGCGGATCAGGCGATGCTTTCGGGAACGATGCCCCCGATCGCCGCCATGACGAAAGCCACAACCTCGCGCGTCGAGAAGGGCTTGCGCAGGAAGCGGGCCTGCCGCAGCGGCTTGGGCACCTCCTGCGGCGCCGAGCCGGACACGAAGGCGAAGGGAATGCCTGTCTTGCGCAGCGTGTCCGCGACTTCGAAGGTCTTGCCGTCGACGACGTCGATGTCGAGCAGGGCGCAGGAGAGCTGCCCGGCTGCAGCCCGCCGGGCCTGAGCCACGGATTCGACGACGATGAGCTCGGCCGCCTCGCCGAGCTGCTCCGCCACCGCCATTTCGATGTCCATGGCGATGAACGGGTCGTCTTCGACAATCAGAACGCGAACAGCAGCCATTCGAACGGCTTTCTCACTCACTTCAACCTGTTACCCCCAACGTAACAGGGGTCACGATGTTCCTGCCTCCAACGCGCCGCGGCCAGGATTACATCCGGTTTGACTCAATTCTGCCGGATCACGGTTAGCAAAGGGTAAGCGCCCCCTCCCACGCGATCAGCGCCGGCGCCCGGTACCGGAGCTCGCGAGCGTCAACTCGAATTGCGTGACGCCACCGGCGGCATTGAAGCCGCGCGTCGTCTGAATCGCAC
>NZ_JBFRDQ010000086.1:0-15750 GCF_052113865.1 Allobosea sp. TAB14
CCATAGCTCTTCACCAGCGAGCCGGCGACCAACCCCCAGCCGTCGACCAGCACGAAGAAGATCAGCTTGAACGGCAGCGCCACCGTCACCGGCGGCAGCATCATCATGCCCACCGACATCAGGATCGAGGCGACCACGAGGTCGATGATCAGGAAGGGCACGAACAGCAGGAAGCCGATCTCGAAAGCCCGCCTGAGCTCCGAGATCATGAAGGYCGGCACCAGCACCTCGATGCCGATATCCTGCGGCGTCTGGGGGCGCGCGCCCTGCGACATGTCGAGGAAGAGCTGCAGATCCTTCTCGCGCACATGCTTCAGCATGAAGGTCCTGAAGGGCACGACGCCGCGATTATAGGCTTCCTGCGGCTGGATCTGCCCGGCGATGAGCGGCTGCACGGCGGTCGTGTAGGCTTCCCGCAGGGTCGGCGCCATCACGAAACCGGTCAGGAACAGCGCCAGCCCGATGATCACCGTATTGGGCGGCGCCGTCTGCGTGCCCAGCGCCGAGCGCAGCAGCGACAGCACCACGACAATGCGCGTGAACGACGTCACCATGACCAGGATGGACGGCGCCAGCGACAGCACCGTGATGACGGCAATGAGCTGGAGCGCCCGCTCCGCCACGCCGCCGCCCTGCCCGAGATCGAGCGACAGCGTCTGCGGCATTGCCGGCGTCGCGACGAGGCCGAGCAGCAGCACCGCTGCCGTCAGGGATCGGCACAGGCGCCGCCGTCTTGCCGTGGCGAGGTAGGGTATCACGCGCGACCGTCGCTGCCGCCCGACTCAGACGATCGGGCGAGACGAAGCTAGCGGGCGGGCATCGGCAAGCAACCGCAGCGGACCGGCCCGCCGCAGGATCGGCGACATTCCTGTTGATGGCGGCGGCCGGGCTGTGCCGGCGCGCCGCGCCGCTCAGGATTTCGCCTTGGGATCGCGGCCGAGCAGCCGGGCGAACTCGGCCTCGATCGCATCGACCGAGAACGGATCGATCTCCTTCGCCGGCTCCGGCTCCTTGGCTGCCTCGGCCGGCTTCTGCGGCTCGGGGGCCTCGGCCTGTTTGGGCTGGGCAGGCTCCGCAACGGTCACGGACGGTTCCGGCTCCACCGGTCCAACGACCGGCGCGGGCTTCTCGCTGGCAGGCTTCTCGCTGGCGGTTTTTTCAGCGGCAGGTTTTTCAGCGGCAAGGCTCGCTTGCGGCGGCTTCGGCTCGGCGTGCGCCGGCGGCACGCGCGCCGGCTTCAATCCGAGAGCCGCCTCGAGCTCGGCTTCCATGCTCGTCGCCACCGAAGCCGGGGTCGACGGCGCTGCGGGAGCATCCGGAGCCGGTTGAGCTTTCGCCGGCTCGGCCGGCTTGACCCGGTCCGCAGGCGCGAAGGGACCGGCCGGCTTGGGCGGCTCCATGGTCCTGGGCGGCTCGACCGGCTTGAACGGCGAAGCGATCGGCTCCCGGCTCGTTGCCGGAGCGACCGGCGCAGGAGCGACGGGCTTGGGCGGCGCCACGACCGCCTCTACCTGCGGCTCGGGCGGCAGATTCGCGGGCCGCACGGCCGAGAACGGACGCTTCAGCGCCGCCTCGAGCTGCTTCGTCATGTCGTCGAGCTCGTCAGCGCTCACGGCGGGCGCCGGCGCATGCTCGCGCGGGAAGCTCGGAGCCGGGCCGGTCGTCATCGGGGGCATGGGAGTCGGCACCGGCGGAACCGGAGCGGGCGCAACCGGCGCGGGCGCAGCGGCAGTGCCGACCTCCTCGAGGCCGAGCGCGGCTGCAACGCCCGCGCTCGCGGCGGTGGCAGCCTCGGCATGCGTGTGCGAATGGCGGGTGGGCAACGGGGGCAGGACGTCGGGGCTGGCGGAAACCGCAGCACCGCGACGAATCTCGTCACCGGCCCGTAGCGCAGGCTCGCTCGGCGGCACCAGCGTCTCGAAGGGCGGCAGCGGCCTGTCGGGCGCCGCGCCCTCGCTATAGGAGGGAGCCGTGGCGCGCGCGCCGCTGCGCAGGATATTGGTCTCGACGACGACGTCGGAGGCCCCGCCGAGCATGATGAGATGCTCGACATTGTCGCGGCGGATCAGCACGAGCTGGCGCTGCCGGTCGAGATCATAGGTATCGACGATGCCCAGCCGTGGCTGGCGCTGCCGACCGCCGGCCTGCCCGCGCATCCTGAGGCGCCCACCCTGTATCTGCCGAACGAACAGGCCGAGCAGGGCAAGAAGTACCAGGATGACCACGGAGGCGACGATCACCTTCTGTGCGGTCGTGAGTTCCAATCCGAACAAGCTCTGCAAGGTCTGCCTCTTCCGCGACGGCCGCCCTGGGCGGCAGAAGTTCCGCTCAAGGTTCAACACCTTGGCTATAGCATAACGCTTTCCTTAACGGGAAACATGGTGAACGCGTGGTTAACCGGTTATCCGAAAGGCGATGCGTTTAACGCCTTCTTAACCATGAGCCCGGCAAGATTTGCCCAGTGAGGCGGCCATGCGGGCCCGCCCCTGCGAGGCGGCAGCCATGGCGAATGACGGCTTGAACATCGGCGGCGGCCTCATGCAGGCCCTCAAGCTGCGCATGCACTACCAGCAGTCGCGGCAAAAGGTGCTGTCCGAGAACGTCGCCAATGCCGACAGCCCGGGCTTCCGCCCCGTCGACCTGAAGCCGCCGGGCTTCGACCGGGGCGGCGTGGCGCTCGCCCGCACCAGCGCCGGACATATGAGCCTGACCGGCGGCAAGGGTGGCTTCGACAGCACCGGCGCGCCGCGCTTCGAGACGACCCCGAACGGCAACGCCGTCAACCTCGAGGACGAGATGATGAAGGTCGCCCAGAACCAGTCCGACTACCAGCTCGCCGCCTCGCTCTACAGCAAGGGCCTCGGCCTGATGAAGATCGCGATCGGCAAGGGCCGCTGAAGCAGCGATCGCGGAGGGAGCATCTCATGGAACTGATGAAGAGCCTCGCCATCGCCGCCTCCGGCCTGCGCAGCCAGTCGGGGCGCATGCGCGTCATCGCCGAGAACATCGCCAACGCCGATTCCGGGCCGGAGCGCGCCGGCGCCGACCCCTATCGCCGCAAGGTGCCGAGCTTCCAGCGCCATTTCGACCGCGAGCTCGATGCCCAGACGGTCGCGCTCGGCCGCGTCCAGCGCGACCCCAGCGCCTTCCGCGTCAAGCACGAGCCCGGCAACCCGGCCGCCGACGCCAGCGGCAACGTGCAGATGCCGAACGTCAATTCGCTGGTCGAGATGGTCGACATGCGCGAGGCCCAGCGCAGCTACGAGGCCAACCTGAACCTGATCTCCTCCACCCGGCGGATGATCCAGCGCACCATCGACATCCTGCGCGCCTGAACAGCGCGCCTCCAGAAGGAGACTGAACCGCCATGGCTACACCGGGCTTCGCTGCAGGCGCCTATGCCTCTATCGGGGGATTGGGCGCCGGCAATCTGATGAAGAAACCCGCCGCCGGCATCGGCGGCGCGGAAGCGGGCGGCCCGGACTTCTCCGCGCTGCTCGGCAAGGCGCTCGACTCCACGGCCGAGGCCGGCCGCAAGGCCGACGTCCAGACGGCGAGCGTCGCCGCCGGCCGTGCCGACGTGGTCGATGTCGTCACGGCGGTGGCCGAAAGCGAGACCGCGATCGAGACGCTGGTGGCGGTGCGCGACCGCGTCATCGCGGCCTATGAAGACATCATGCGGATGCCGGTCTGACGGCGGGGACGGATCGAAACCATGACTTCCGGAGCCATCCTCGACATCGCCCGCGACGGCATCGTCGTCTTCCTCAAGGTCGGCGGCCCGCTGATGGCGGTCGCGCTGCTCGTCGGCCTCGTCGTCTCGCTGGTGCAGGCGCTGACCCAGATCCAGGAGCAGACGCTGGTCTTCGTCCCGAAGATTCTCGCCGTCTTCGCTTCGCTGCTCCTGCTTCTTCCGTTCATGGGAGACGCGCTGGCAGGTTATATGGGACGGGTCGCCGTCCGAATCGCCACGGGCGGATGAACCTGCCGCGGCTGCGCCCCGCCCTCGCCGGTGGTGCCGTCCCGCGGCGTCCATTCCGGCGCGAGGATGACCGCGGCACGATGCAGATCGCGATCCTGCCCCAGATCGGCGCGCTGTTCGTGCTCGTCTTCGCGCGGGTCGGCACGCTGGTCATGCTCATGCCCGGCATCGGCGAGCGCTTCATCTTCTCGCGCGCCCGGCTCTCGCTCGCCTTCTTCATCGCGCTGATGATCCTGCCGATGGCGCGTCCCTCGCTGCAGATCCCGGAGACCCTCCCCGCCCTGGCCACGCTGCTGATCGGCGAATTGCTGATCGGGCTTGTCATCGGCGTCTGCGCCAGGCTGGTGATGGCGGCGCTCCAGACGGCCGGCACCATCGTCGCCCAGTCCATGGGCCTGGGCTTCGCCATGACGGTCGACCCCACCGGCGGCAACCAGAACCCCTCGATCGGCAACTTCCTGACGATGCTCGGCATCACGCTGATCCTCACCAGCGACCTGCACCACATCGCCATCGCCGCGATCCACGAGAGCTACCGCCTGCTGCCGCCCGGCGGTGCGCCGGATCTGACGGACGTGATGACGCTCGCCGTGCGCTCCACGGCGCAGGGCTTCGCGCTGGCGGTGCAGATCGCGGCGCCCTTCATCGTCTTCGGCCTGCTCTTCAACCTCGGGCTGGGCGTGCTGGCGCGGATGATGCCACAGCTCCAGGTCTTCTTCCTCGCCGTGCCGGCCTCAATCTTCGGCGGCATGCTGATGCTGCTCGTCGTCCTCGGCGTGATGATGAGCGTCTTCATGAACGGGCTCGGCGTCTTCCTGCGCCAGTTCACCGGGGGCTAGCGCGGGATGGCGGACGACTCCGACAAGGAAGACAGGACAGAGGACCCGACCCAGCGAAAGCTGGACGAAGCCACGGAGAAAGGCGACGTCCCCAAATCGCAGGAGATCGGTACCTTCTTCGTGCTCTGCGGCTTCACGCTGTCGCTGCTGGTCGCTGCCGGCTGGTCGGCACGCGACGCCATGCTCTCGCTGCGCGGCTTCCTGATGAACGCCCATCAGGTTCCGCCCGACGGCGCCGCCTTCATGCAGGTGACGCGGCAAGGCGTGMTGACSGGCTTCATGGCGCTCGGCCTGCCCTTCGCCTTCATCCTCTGCGCSGGSCTKGCCGGYGCGYTSATCCAGCACAAGCYGCTCTGGACCTTCGAGCCGCTGATGCCGAAATTCGACCGCATCTCGCCGATGGCYGGSSYCAAGCGGMTSTTYGGCAAGGARGCCTGGGTCAACTTCGCCAAGGGCCTCGCCAAGACGACGCTGATCGGCATCGTGATCTGGTACACGCTCTGGAACCAGCACGACCGGCTGGAAGCTTTCGCCGAGATGAACGTGTCCGCGCTGATGCCGGCGGCGCTTTCGCTGGCGATCCAGCTCATGGGCGCTGTGCTGGCGCTTTTCGCCGTCATCGCCATCGGCGACTTCGTCTGGCAGCGCTTTTCCTGGTACCAGCGCCAGAAGATGACGAAGGAGGAGCTCAAGCAGGAGTTCAAGAACTCCGAGGGCAATCCCGAGATCAAGGCCAAGCTGCGCCAGATCCGCAGCCAGCGCGTGCGCAAGCGCATGATGGCGGCCGTGCCCAAGGCGACGGTCATCATCACCAACCCGACCCACTTCGCGGTGGCGCTGCAATACGAGCCCGGCATGGCCGCGCCGCTCTGCCTCGCCAAGGGCGTCGATGCCGTCGCGCTCAAGATCCGCGAGGTCGCGGGCGAGCACCACGTCCCGATCGTCGAGAATCCGCCGCTCGCCCGCGCACTCCATGCGACGGTCGGCATCGACGAAGAAATTCCTGTCGAACACTATCAGGCTGTCGCCGAAGTCATCGGTTACGTCTTGCGCCTGAAGGGCCGCCGCGCCTAACTCGACAGCGGATGCGAATGAACCTAAGCCGCCAGTCTTCTCCCCGCCGGACGGGCACGGCAGCAAGGAAACGGACTTGACCGCAATGAGCGGAAGCACGGCCACCAGCGCGATCGATCGCTCCGACAAGCCGGGCCATATCGGCGTCATCCTGCTYGTCGCCGGCCTGCTCGTYGGMGCSGCGATCGCGCTCGGCTTCATCGCCAAYGAATGGGCSCAGCCGCTRATCCTCGGCCTGCTCGCCATCCTCTCCGTCGTCGGCGTCTTCGGCCTCTTCGCCTATGCGATCGGCCTGATCCAGTTCTCCGGCCGCGCCGCGCGCAACGACCTCACCAAGACCATCGTCGACGGCGCCGATGACGGCATCGTCGTCACCGAGGGCGAGAACGACATCGTCTATGCCAACGAGGCCTATCTCGGCCTCGCGGGCGCAACCGGCGCCAACGATCTGAAGCCGGTCGGCCGGCTGCTCACCGGCCGCGCCGACGTCTCCGAAGCGATCTACCGGCTCGCCACCGCCGCGCGCGAGAATCGCCGCCTCGTCGAGGAGGTCCGGCTGGAACCCGCGCTCAACGGGCGCGGCGAGGTCGGCTGGTATCGCGTCCGCGTCGCGCCGGTGCGCCGCGAGACCTCGACCGCGACGCTCTGGACCGTCTCCGACGTCACCCCCGAGCGCGAGCGGCAGGAGAACGCCTTCCAGGAGCTCCAGCACGCCATCGACTATCTCGACCATGCGCCCGCCGGTTTCGTCTCGATCGACGCCGATGGCGAGGTCTCCTATCTCAACGCGACGCTGTCAGGCTGGCTCGATTTCGACCTCGCCCGCTTCGGCTCGGGCGGCCTGCATCTCGACGATATCTGCACGCCGGCCGCCGCCGCCCTCATTCAGGCGATCCGCGGCCAGCCCGGCGATGTCCGGGTCGAGATGCTCGATCTCGACCTCAAGCGCCGCAACGGCTCTCCCCTGCCGGTGCGCCTGCACCATCAGGTCGCCTTCGGTCAGGACGGACGCGCCGGCCCCTCGCGCACCCTGGTCCTCAACCGCGCCGCCGGCGAGGCCGGTGCCGATAGCCGCAGCGATGCCGAGGTCCGCTTCGCGCGCTTCTTCCACTCGACGCCGATGGCGATCGCCACCGTCGACAAGGCCGGCGCGATTCTGCGCTCCAACGCCGCCTTCGCCCGGCTGGTCCCGGCCGGCGTACAGGTCGTGACGATCCAGGATCTCGCCGCACCGGGCTCCGGCCTGGACAAGGCGATGATCGAGACGATGGAGGGCGTTTCGGGGGCAAGCCCGCTCGACGTGACGCTCTCGGGCGAGGATGGCCGCTCGGCGAGGCTCTATCTCTCGCCCGTCGCCGCCTCCGAGGACGGCGATGGCGAGCGCGCCATCGTCTACGCGCTGGAGACCACCGCCGAGCGCAAGCTGCGCGACAACATGGACCAGGCCGGCAAGATGCAGGCCGTCGGCCAGCTGGCCGGCGGCATCGCGCACGACTTCAACAACGTGCTGCAGGTCATCATCAACGCCTCCGAGTTCCTGCTCGCCAGCCACCGGCCGACCGACCCGTCCTTCCCGGACATCATGCAGATCAAGCAGAACGCCTACCGCGCCGCGGCGCTGGTGCGGCAGCTGCTCGCTTTCTCGCGCCGCCAGACCCTGCGTCCGCAGGTGCTGGAGCTCGGAGAAGTGCTCTCGGATCTCTCGCTGATGCTGAAGCGGGTCGTCGCCGACAAGGTCACGCTCGACGTCCGTCAGGGCCGCGATCTCTGGYCGGTCAAGGCCGATCTCGGYCAGCTCGARCAGGTYATCGTCAACCTTGCCGTCAATGCCCGCGACGCCATGCCCGATGGCGGCAAGCTGACCGTGCGCACCCGCAACGTCGCCCGCGAGGATTGCGTGAGCTTCGCCCACGAAGCGCTGCCGATCGACGATTACGTGCTGCTCGAGGTCGAGGACAGCGGCACCGGCATCCCGCAGGAGCATCTCGACAAGATCTTCGAGCCCTTCTTCACCACCAAGGAGGTCGGCAAGGGCACGGGCTTGGGCCTCTCCATGGTCTACGGCATCGTCAAGCAGACCGGCGGCTACGTCTTCGTCGACTCCACCGTCGGCAAGGGCACGGCCTTCCAGATCTTCCTGCCGCGCCATGTCCCGAGCGAGGAGGAGATCGCCGCCGAAGCCGCCGCCAAGGAGGCACCGAAGAAGCTCGCCGCCGACCACACCGGTGCCGGCGTCATCCTGTTGGTCGAGGACGAGGACGCGGTGCGTGCGCTCAACGCCCGCATGCTGGTCTCGCGCGGCTATACCGTCCACGAGGCCGCCTCGGGCGTCGAGGCGCTCGACATCTTCCTGCAGAAGGACGGCAACATCGACCTCGTCGTTTCCGACGTCGTCATGCCCGAGATGGACGGCCCGACCCTGCTCGGCGAATTGCGCCAGCGCAATCCGAACACCAAGGTCGTCTTCGTCTCCGGCTATGCCGAGGAAGCTTTCCGCAAGAACCTGCCCGAGGGTGAAAGCTTCCACTTCCTGCCCAAGCCCTTCACCATGAAGCAGCTCGTCGAGACGGTGAAAGCGGCGATGGGCTGATCGGGCCCAACGGCGGCGCGGGCCAATCCTGCTTCACCCAGTGGATTTTATGCTCCGATCAGACGGCGTGGCTCGTCTTAAACCCACAGTCGGCACGGAGCATCGTTTCGATGGTGCCTAGCCCGTCAGGGACGGGCGCCCGGGGGCAGCGGCGGCTCCGCATTGAGCAGCGTGATCGTCACCCGTCGGTTCGGCGGGATGTAGGGATTCTCGACGAAAAGCGGCTCGGTGTCGGCGCGTCCCACCACGGACGTGAAGCGGTTGCTGGGAAGCCCGGCACCCGACAGGATCTCACGCACGGCGAGCGCGCGCCCGGCGGTGAGGCTCCAGGAATCGACGGCCGGCACCGCGCCCGGGCTCGCGGCGGCCGTGTGGCCGGCGACAGACAATTGGTTGGGCATCCGGCGCAGGGTGGGCGCGAGCGCCWCCAGCACGMGACGGGTGYGCTSGTRGGGCTGGACCGAGCCCTCGGGGAACATGGCGCGGCCGTTCTCATCCACGAGGGAAACGTTCAGCCCCTCCTTGGTCGGCTCGATCACGATGTTGCGCGACAGCTCGGCAATTTCGGGCATGCTCTGGATCGCCTGCCGGAGGCTGGCGATGGCGCTGTAATTGGCTTGCACGCCGGCGGACGGGCGGTTCGTCTCGCGGTCGCTGGCGTGGCCCGAGTTGGTCGGACGCGCTTTGTCGTCCTGCCCGGTCGTGCCCCTCGCGGCGTCGCGGGGCACCGACGACCTGTTGCCGGCCTTGTCCAGGGCACTGCCCATCAGGACGCTGCCAGCGCCACTAGTTGAAAGACTCGCAGCCGCTGGCGCGAAGTATTCCGCCAGGCCGATCTTCTGCTCCTGCGTCGTCATGCTGATCAGCCACATCAGCAGGAAGAACGCCATCATGGCGGTCACGAAGTCCGCATAGGCGATCTTCCAGGCGCCGCCATGGTGCGCATGAGCGGCCTTCTTGACCTTCTTGATGATGATCGGCTGGACGGGCTTGGTCATCGAGTGCCTGCTGGAGATTGTGTCAGATCTAGGCGGGCAGGCCGGCGGTTGCCGCTTCCACTTCGCTGAAGGTCGGACGGACGTCGCTCATCAGAGCCTTGCGGGCGAATTCGACCGCCATCACCGGCGGCTGGCCGGCGATATGGGCGAGCAGACCCGCCTTGAGCGAAAGGTAGTATTTGGCTTCCGCCTCATAGATGCCCTTGAGCGACTGCGCCATGGGCCCGAAGAAGCCGTAGGCAACGAAGACGCCGAAGAAGGTGCCGACGAGCGCGCCGCCGATCAGATGTCCCAGCACCTCCGGCGGCTCGGTGATCGCCCCCATCGTCTTGATCACGCCGAGCACGGCGGCGACGATGCCGAGCGCCGGAGTTCCGTCGGCAAGCGACTGCATGGCCGCAACGACACGCTCCTGCTCCTGGTGGTGCGTCTCCAGTTCCTCGTCCATGAGAGCGTCCATCTCGTGGACGTTGTTGGCGCCCATCGTCAACATGCGCATGTAGTCGCAGACGAACTCGACCGCATGATGGTTCGCCGCAAAAGTCGGGAAGGCGTTGAACAGCGTCGATTCGCTCGGATTTTCAATGTGCTGCTCGACCGCGAGCATGCCCTTCTGCTTCAYGAGCTTGTACAATGAATACTGCATCCCCAGCAGTTCGACGTAGCATTCCTGCTTGTACTTGGCGCCCTTCATGAGCGAGCCGAGCATGGCGGGCACGGCCTTGAGCACCGGCGCGGGGTTGCCGATGACGAAGGCACCGATCGCTGCACCGAGGATGATGACAAACTCGAAGGGCTGCCAGAGGACCTCGAGGTGGCCGCCCATCGCCGCGTAGCTACCGAAGACGCAGACGAAGACGATGATTGTGCCGACGATCAGCCGCATGGTTTGCCACCCTCGCGCCGCAGCAGGTACAGCCCGCGCGAAGCCACTCACTGGTCCGAGGAAATGCCCGATCAAGGTTAAGGGCGAGTTTATGGCCAGTGGCCCGCAGGYTTGTAAGCGTCGTCCTCCGGCCACCGCTTCGAGGCTTGGGCGGCAGGAGCGAGAAGCGACCGGATCCGGGCGATCTCCCAATGTCCGGTTGCCCGCGGATCGCCCATTTGTCCCCTTGGTCAGAACGGGCTCATGACATCTCCTGTCACCATACCCCCGACGGGAACAAAAAAAGAACTTGCCGACAGGAACAAAGCGTGACCATTCTCCTGTCAAGACGCATTGAGATGTCTCTGCAGCCCTGCCATAAGGAGCCCGAACCGTGAATCAGGCAAATCTCAAGCTCGTGGAAGGCTCCTCGATGGACAAGGCCAAGGCGCTCGATGCGGCGCTCTCCCAGATCGAACGCGCCTTCGGCAAGGGCTCGATCATGAGGCTCGGCAAGAACTCGCCTTCGATCGAGATCGAGACGATCTCCACGGGTTCGCTCGGACTCGACATCGCGCTCGGCGTCGGCGGCTTGCCCAGGGGGCGCGTCATCGAGATCTACGGGCCGGAATCCTCGGGCAAGACCACGCTGGCGCTGCATACCATCGCCGAAGCCCAGAAGAAGGGCGGCGTCTGCGCCTTCGTCGATGCCGAGCATGCGCTCGACCCGGTCTATGCCCGCAAGCTCGGCGTCAATCTCGACGACCTGCTGATCTCCCAGCCCGACACCGGCGAGCAGGCGCTCGAGATCACCGATACCCTCGTGCGCTCCGGTGCCATCGACGTGCTCGTGGTCGACTCGGTCGCCGCGCTCACGCCCCGCGCCGAGATCGAGGGCGAGATGGGCGATGTCCAGCCCGGCCTGCAGGCCCGCCTGATGAGCCAGGCGCTGCGCAAGCTCACCGCGTCGATCTCGCGCTCGAACTGCATGGTGATCTTCATCAATCAGATCCGCATGAAGATCGGCGTGATGTACGGTAGCCCGGAGACCACCACCGGCGGCAACGCGCTCAAATTCTATGCCTCGGTGCGCCTCGACATCCGCCGCGTCTCGACGCTGAAGGAGCGCGACGAGGCGACCGGCAATCAGGTCCGCGTCAAGGTCGTCAAGAACAAGGTCGCGCCGCCCTTCAAGCAGGTCGAGTTCGACATCATGTTCGGCGAGGGCATCTCGAAGGTCGGCGAACTGATCGACCTCGGCGTCAAGGCCGGCATGGTCGAGAAGTCGGGCGCCTGGTTCTCCTTCGACAGCCAGCGCCTCGGCCAGGGCCGCGAGAACGCCAAGACCTTCCTGAAGGGAAATCCGGACATGGCCGCCAAGATCGAGGCCACGATCCGCCAGAATTCCGGGCTCGTCGCCGAGCGCATTCTCGATCAGGCGGACCCGACCGCGGACGATCTTGACGAAGGCGAAGCCTGAGACAACCAATGCCGTCATGCTCGGGCTTGACCCGAGCATCTCAGGCCGAATGGGGCGACCTATCCTGAGAGAGCTTCTCGAGTCTGGGCTTCGCTCCGCCCGAGAATGACGTTCCATCAAGCGGGCGGCCTTCGGGCCGCCCGTTTTCGTTTGCCGATAAGACCTTGCGCGCGGTGCGCTGCAACGAGCTTTCTGGACAGGCGCGAGCGGCCTGACTAGAACCGGTCGTTCCCGCCGGGCGCCAGCCCGGCCCTGCCCGTGTTGAAAAGCGCAAGAACCGATGAGCGGCGTCAACGATATCCGGTCGACCTTCCTCGACTACTTCAAGTCTCAGGGCCACGAGGTCGTGCCGTCGAGCCCGCTCGTGCCGCGCAACGACCCGACGCTGATGTTCRCCAATTCGGGCATGGTGCAGTTCAAGAACGTCTTCACCGGCCAGGAGAAGCGTCCTTATTCCCGCGCCACCACGGCGCAGAAATGCGTGCGCGCCGGCGGCAAGCACAACGACCTCGACAATGTCGGCTACACCGCCCGCCACCACACCTTCTTCGAGATGCTGGGGAACTTCTCCTTCGGCGACTATTTCAAGGAACAGGCGATCACCCACGCCTGGACGCTGGTCACGCGCGAGTTCGAGCTGCCCAAGGACAAGCTCCTCGTCACCGTCTATTCCGAGGACGACGAGGCGCATGCCCTCTGGAAGAAGATCGCCGGCCTGACCGACGACAAGATCATCCRTATCCCGACGTCCGCCAATTTCTGGCGCATGGGCGACACGGGCCCCTGCGGCCCCTGCTCCGAGATCTTCTATGACCATGGCGACCATATCTGGGGCGGCCCGCCCGGCTCGCCCGAGGAGGATGGCGACCGCTTCATCGAGATCTGGAACCTCGTCTTCATGCAGTACGAGGAGGCCGCGGGCGGCATCAGGACCGACCTGCCCCGCCCCTCGATCGACACCGGCATGGGGCTGGAGCGCGTCGCGGCCGTGCTCCAGGGCACGCATGACAACTACAATATCGACCTGTTCCGGGCCCTGATCGGCGCCATCGCCGACCTGACCTCGGTCCCCGCCGACGGGCCGATGAAGGCGAGCCACCGCGTCATCGCCGACCATCTGCGCTGCTCCGCCTTCCTGATCGCCGACGGCGTGCTGCCCTCCAATGAGGGCCGCGGCTATGTGCTGCGCCGGATCATGCGCCGCGGCATGCGGCACGCGCAGCTCCTCGGCGCCAAGGAGCCGCTGCTGCACAGGATCGTGCCGGTGCTGACCCGCGAGATGGGCCGGGCCTATCCCGAGCTCGTCCGCGCCGAGGCGCTGATCACCGAGACGCTGAAGCTGGAGGAAACCCGTTTCCGCACCACGCTGGCGCGCGGCCTCTCGCTGCTCGACGACGCCTCCAGGGACCTGACCGCCGGCCAGAGCCTCAAGGGCGACGTCGCGTTCACGCTCTACGACACCTATGGCTTCCCGCTCGACCTGACGCAGGACGCGCTGCGCGCCCGCGAGATCACGGTCGATGTCGAGGGCTTCGACGCCGCCATGCAGCAGCAGAAGGCCAAGGCGCGCGCCGCCTGGTCCGGCTCCGGCGAGGCCGCGACCGAGACGCTCTGGTACCCGCTGCGCGACAGGCTCGGCGCGACCGAGTTCCTCGGCTACGACACCGAGATTGCCGAGGGCGTGGTCACCGCGCTGATCCGCGACAATGCCGAGGTCCAGTCCCTCAAGGCCGGCGAGAGCGGCTTCATGCTGGTCAACCAGACGCCGTTCTACGGCGAGTCCGGCGGCCAGGTCGGCGATGCCGGCGTCGTCAAGGCGCCGGGCACGGTCGTCGAGGTCTCCGACGTCCAGAAGAAGCTCGGCGACGTCTTCGCCCATAGCGTCACGGTCAAGGAAGGCGAATTGAAGCTCGGCGCTGCCGTCGAGCTGATCGTCGATCATGAGCGCCGCACCGCGATCCGCGCCAACCATTCGGCGACGCATCTGCTGCACGAGGCGCTGCGCCTCGTCCTCGGCGACCATGTCGCGCAGAAGGGCTCGCTGGTCTCGCCCGACCGGCTGCGCTTCGACTTCTCGCATCCCAAGCCCATCAGCGCCGAGGAATTGCGCGAGGTCGAGGAGATCGCCAATGCGATCGTGCTGAAGAACGAACCGGTCACGACCCGGCTGATGAGCGTCGACGAGGCGATCGCTTCGGGCGCGCGCGCCCTCTTCGGCGAGAAATACGGCGACGAGGTCCGCGTCGTCGCGATGGGCACGAACCCGGCCGGCAAGGCCTATTCGGTCGAGCTCTGCGGCGGCACCCATGCGGCGCGCACCGGCGACATCGGCCTCGTCAGCATCGTCGGCGAAGGCGCGGTGGCGGCGGGTGTCCGCCGTCTCGAAGCCATGACCGGCAATGGCGCCCGCCTGCGCCTCAACGAAGAATCGCGCCTGCTCGATGGGCTCGCGAGCCTGCTCAAGGTCCCGGCCTCGGAGGCCGGAAACCGTCTGGCCGCGCTGATCGAGGAGCGCCGCAAGCTCGATCGTGAATTGACCGAGGCCCGCAAGAAGCTCGCCATGGGCGGCGGCGGCGCAGCCGAAGAACCGATCCAGGAAATCGCCGGCGCCAAGCTCCTGGCGCGGGCCGTCACCGGCATCGAGATGAAGGACCTCAAGAGCCTCGCCGACGAGGCCAAGGCGCGCGTCGGCTCCGGCGTCGTCGCCATCGTCGGCGTCGCCGATGACGGGAAGGCCGGCGTCGTCGTCGGCGTCACGCCCGACCTGACCGAGCGCTTCGATGCGGTCGCGCTGGTGCGCGCGGCCTCCGAGCAGCTCGGCGGCAAGGGCGGCGGCGGCCGCCGCGACATGGCCCAGGCCGGCGGACCGGACGGCAGCAAGGCGCAGGAAGCGCTCGACGCCGTCGCGGCCGCGATGGGCTGATGCAGACCCGGAAGAGCGGTGCCGCCATAGGCGCCCTCTCCCGCCGTGTCGTGCTGATCACGGCCGGCCTCTGGCCGGCCGTCGCGTCAGCTCAGAAGCAGCAAAAGCCGGCCCCGCGTCCGCCGCAGCCCGCGATCTCGGCGGCGCGCAGCATCATGGCCGGCGCCCCGCTCAGCGTCTTCCTGAGCAACGCGCCGCAGGGCGCACGCCTCGCCATCGCCCGCCCGGACGATCCGGCCGACAAGGCCATCGTCGTCCTTCAGCCGAAGACCACCGTTCCCTCCCTGCAGACGCCCGGAGCCGTCGGCGCTTACGAATTGCGGCTGACCGTCGAGAAGGACGGCGCGCCCCAAATCCTGCTGCGCCAGCCGTTCGTCACGACCGAGCCGAGCGCGACCCTGGCCGCCCCCGAGCGCGTCGGCCATAGCCAGGCGCTGCCGGTACGCGGCATCGGCCCGAACGGCGAGCAGGATCGCGTCGTGCTGGTGCAGCCCGAGGCTCCGGCCGAGGCCGATGGGCCGCGCTTCTTCCCGGCCGAGAATGTCGAGGCGACATTGGAGGCGCCGGAGCAGCCGGGCGTCTACGAATTGCGCTATCTGATGAACGCACCGATCAGCGGCCCCGTCATTCTAGCCCGCCGTCCCGTCAAGGTGGAATGAATCCCGTCTGAGACCACCCCGATGCGGTGGTTTGCGGCTCGTGCGGATCGTTCCGGGAACGCAAAGCGGCCCGGCCTCCGTTCCGCAACGGCTCACATTCTACGAGGTCTCAATACTGGCGCGTGACCTCGCGGAGCGCCATCAGCATCATCCAGACGAGRCCGGCTACGGTGATCCCGGCCGACAGATTTGTCAGCAATCCGGCGACAACGCCCATGGCAAGTGCAAAGCCTGTGTTCATGCCTTGCTTGCTAGAACTGGTCTGTGCAGCTTTTTGGGTGCCGAGCCGGCATTTCCAAGGCCATTTCGTTTCCGAATCTTGCCGCAGGCTCGCGGCTAG
>NZ_JBFRDQ010000087.1:0-17614 GCF_052113865.1 Allobosea sp. TAB14
GGATATCGTCGAGATGTATGAGAAGACCCGCGCCGCCGGCTTCGGCGCCGAGGTCAAGCGCCGCATCATGATCGGCACCTATGTGCTCTCGGCCGGCTATTACGATGCCTATTATCTGCGCGCCCAGAAGGTCCGCACCCTGATCAAGCGCGATTTCGAGACGGTTTATGCCGACGGCATCGATGCGGTTCTGACGCCGGCGACGCCTTCGGCGGCCTTCGGCATCGGCGAGAAGGGCTCGGCCGACCCGGTCGAGATGTATCTGAACGACATCTTCACCGTGACGGTGAACATGGCCGGCCTGCCGGGCATCGCGGTGCCGGCAGGGCTGGACAGCCAGGGCCTGCCGCTCGGCCTCCAGCTCATCGGCCGCCCCTTCGACGAGGAGACGCTGTTCTCGCTCGGCGAGGTGATCGAGCAGGCGGCGGGCCGCTTCCCGGTCAGCGAGCGCTGGTGGGGCTGAGGCGGCTGAACAGGAAAAGCGTCATTCTCGGGCGAAGCGAAGCGCAGACCCGAGAATCTCGGGCAGGAGATGCTCGGGTCAAGCCCGAGCATGACGTGACGTCGCGTTCATGACGTGGGCTCTTCGCCGCGCCCGGATGACATGCGGAGAGCTCAACGGGTAAAAGAGCTGTGCGAGCAGCCCCCCGCGAGGAGACGGCCATGATCTTCAGCCGCGCTATGGCCTATGCCTGCCTGACGGTGCTTGCCGGCATCCTCGCCTTCGTCGCCGTCCTGCTGGTCCTGCTGACGATCGTCCAGATGGCGCGAGGGGAGGCCGTTCCCGATCCTGCCGCGAGAGCCATCGCGACCGTCATTGCCTTGGGCCTCGCTCTGGGGTGCCGGGCGGTGGCGCGGCGCCTGGTCTGATCCTTTCCGAAAGGCTTCGCTGCTCGGGCTCCGAAAGCCCCCGAGTGGAGGCGAAACGAAAAGGGGCCGCAATTGCGGCCCCTTTCTTGTTCGTGGCTCCGGTTGTCGGAGCGGCCGCCGGCGGCTTCAGTGCGCCGCTGTCGGCTCGGCCGGCGGCGGGGCCTGCACCTTCCGCTTGGTCCCGCGCAGATCCGCCAGCCAGCGCACCATCACGTAGAACACCGGCGTGAAGATCAGGCCGAAGAAGGTCACGCCCAGCATGCCGGAGAACACCGCGATGCCCATCGCCTGGCGCATCTCGGCGCCGGCGCCGGCCGAGATGGTCAGCGGCAGCACGCCCAGGATGAAGGCGACCGAGGTCATCAGGATCGGCCGCAGTCGCGTCCGGGCCGCGGCGATGGCCGCGTCGCGCCGGTTCATGCCTTCATCCTCGGCCTGCTTGGCGAACTCGACGATCAGGATCGCGTTCTTCGCCGCCAGGCCGACCAGCACCACCAGGCCGATATCGACCAGGATGTTGCGGTCGAGATTGGCGTAGTTCACCCCGAACATCGCCGCCAGGATACACATCGGCACGATCAGGATGACCGCCAGCGGCAGCAGCCAGCTCTCGTAGAGAGCCGCCAGCAGCAGGAAGACGAAGACCACCGCCAGGCCGAAGGCGACGATCGCGGTGTTGCCGGCGAGCTTCTCCTGCAGCGCGATCTCGGTCCATTCGAAGCCGAAGCCGGCCGGCAGGCGCTCGGCCGCGATCTTCTCGACCGCCGCGATGCCCTGTCCGGTCGAGTAGCCATGCGCCATCGAAAGCTGCACTTCCGCTGCCGGATAGAGGTTGTAGCGCGGCACGCGATAGGCGCCGGTCGTGTCCTTGAAGGTGGCGACCGAGCCGATCGGCACCATCTCGCCATCCGCGTTGCGGGTCTTGAGATTGGCGACGTCGCGGGTGGTCAGGCGGAACGGATTGTCGGCCTGTGCCGTGACGCGGAAGGTGCGGCCCAGCAAGTTGAAGTCGTTGATATAGGCCGAGCCCATATAGATCGACAGCGTCTCGAAGATGCGGGTGACGGGCACGCCGAGCATCTCCGCCTTGGTGCGGTCGATATCGGCGTAGATCTGCGGCGTCTTGGTCGAGAACAGGGTGAAGGGCTGCACGATGAAGGGCAGCTGGCCGGCCGAGCCGGCGACCGTCCAGGCCGCGCCTTCGAGCGCCGCGAGGCCGCGCCCGCTGCGATCCTGCACATAGCCCTTGAGGCCGCCGCCATTGCCGATGCCGGAAATCGCCGGCGGCTCGATCAGCAGGGTGAAGGCTTCCGAAATCCCGAACATCTGCTGGCGGAGGTCGCCGAAGATGCCCTGGGTGGTCGGCGTCTGGACCAGCCGCTGCGCGGTCAGCGCGATCAGCCCGGCATAGACGATGAGCAGGATCACGGCGAGGCGGATCAGCCGCGAGGTGACGCGCCCATAGCTGCGCGAAAGCCAGTCGAAGGCCGCGTTGAAGTAGTGGAAGAACCAGCGCACAGGCGCGCCCAGCTTGTAGATGAAGCCGTGCTGCTCATGCGGATCATGCGCCTTGTGCGGCTTCAGCAGCAGCGCCGACATCGCCGGCGAGAGCGTCAGCGAGACAAAGCAGGAGATCGCGGTCGAGGCCGCGATGGTGACGGCGAACTGCTGGTAGAACGTGCCCTGCAGGCCGCTGATGAAGGCGGTTGGGATGAACACCGCGCAGAGCACGAGCGCGATCGCGAGCAACGCGCCGCCGACCTCGTCCATGGTCTTGTGCGCGGCCTCCTTGGGTGACATTCCCTGCGCCAGATAGCGCTCGACGTTCTCGACAACCACGATCGCGTCGTCGACGACGATGCCGATCGCCAGCACCAGCGCGAGCAGCGAGATCGTGTTGAAGGAGATGCCGACCGCGCTCATGATCAGGAAGGTGCCGACCAGCGAGACCGGGATCGCGACGATCGGGATCACCGCCGCCCGCCAGGTCTGCAGGAACAGGATCACCACCACGACGACGAGGATCATCGCCTCGAACAGCGTGTGCACCACCGCGTCGACCGACTGCGCGATGAACTCGGTCGGGTTGTAGATGATGCGGTGCTCGAGTCCCGGCGGGAACTGCTTGGACATGTCGCTCATCGTCGCGATCAGCTTGTCCGAGGTCGCAAGCGCGTTCGAGCCGGGCCGCTGGAAGACGCCGATGGCGACGGTGTTCCTGTTGTCGAGATAGGCGTTGGTTGTGTAGTCCTGCGAGCCGAGCTCGACGCGGGCGATGTCGCGGACGCGGATGGTGCCGCCATCGGCATCGGAGCGCACGACGATGTTCTCGAATTCGGAGACGTCGGTCAGGCGGCCGAGCGTATTGACAGAGAGCTGGAAGGCCTCGTTCGACTTCGCGGGCGGCTGGTTCAGCGCGCCGGCGGCCACCTGCACGTTCGCCGCCCTGAGCGCGGCGACGACGTCGCTCGCCGTCAGGTTGCGCGAGGCGACCTTGGCCGGATCGAGCCAGATGCGCATCGAGAAGTCGCGCGCGCCGAAGACCTGTACGTCGCCGACGCCGTCGACGCGGGTCAGCACGTCCTTCACATAGAGCGAGGCGTAGTTGGAGATGTATTGCGCGTCGCGCGACCCGTCCGGCGAGATCATGTTGATGACCATCAGGAAGTCGGGCGAGGCCTTGCGCACCTGGACGCCGAGAGCGCGCACGTCCTGCGGCAGGCGCGGCTCGGCCTGCGAGACGCGGTTCTGCACCAGCACCTGCGCCTGGTCGATGTCGGTGCCGCCCTTGAACACGACGTTGATCGTCACCACGCCGTCGCCGGTCGACTGCGAGGTGATGTAGAGCATGTCGTCGACGCCGTTCACCTCCTGCTCGATCGGCGTCGCCACCGTGGCGGCGACCGTCTCGGCCGAGGCGCCGGGATAGGTGGCGCGGATCGACACCGTCGGCGGGGCGATCTCGGGATATTCGGCGATCGGCAGGGAGCGCTGGGCGATCGCGCCGGCGATCGTCAGCAGGATCGAGAGGACCGTGGCGAAAATCGGCCGGTCGATGAAGAAATGGGCGAAGCGGAACATGGAAGGTCCTGTCCGGAAAAGGCGGACGGGCGCCGCGAGGCGCCCGGATTGTCGTGTCAGGGGCCGAGGGCCGGCCCCCGACCGGTCAGTTCGTTGTCGCGACCTTGATCTCGCCCGGCTGCGGCGTGACCGCCACGCCCGGACGGACCATCGGATTGGCATTGCCGCCGACGATGACCTTGTCCTGCGAGGTCAGGCCGGCGCGGATCACGCGCAGGCCTTCGCTGAGCGGGCCGAGCTCGACGATCTTCGGCACCACCTTGTTCTCGGGGCCGACGGTCAGCACGACCTTGTGGGACTGGTCCGAGGCGATGACGGCGTCGGGCACCAGCAGCGCATCCGCCTCACCGGCGAAGAAGCGCAGGCGGCCGAACACGCCGGGCGTCAGGAACTGGTCCTTGTTGTCGAACACGGCGCGGCCGCGAATGGTGGCCGAACGCGCATTGAGCGCGTTGTCGAGGAAGTTGACCTTGCCGCGGCGGTCCCACTTCGCCTCGTCGGACAGGCGCACTTCGACCACCGTGCCGGAATCGCGGCTGGCACCGTCGCGCGGATTGGCCATGCGGGCATAGCGCAGATAGTCGGCCTCCGAGACATCGAAGGTGAAGTAGATCGGATCGACCGCGACGATGGTGGTCAGCAGCGTCGCGCCGGACTGGCCGCCCGAGATCAGGTTGCCCGGATCGACGCGGCGGTTCGAGATGCGACCCGCCAGCGGCGCGCGCACCTCGGTCCATTCGAGATTGAGCTGGGCGGTCTTGAGATTTGCCTCCGCGCCCTGCAGCGTGCCGACGGCGCTGTCGAGATTGGCCCGCCGCTGGTCGACGTCGCGCGCCGTGATCGTGCGGTTCTGGGTCAGGCCCTCGGCGCGCTCGACCTCGTTGCGGGCAAGATCGACCTGCGCCTTGGCGCGGGCGATGTCGGCCTGCGCCACATCGACGGCCAGTTTGTAAGGCCGCTGATCGATGGTAAAGAGGAGGTCGCCCTTTTGAACCAGCGCGCCGTCACGGAAATGGACGCGGTCGATGAAGCCGGAGACGCGCGCGCGCACCTCGACCTGCTCGCTCGCTTCGAAGCGGCCCGTATACTCGTCCCAGTTGGTGACGCGTTTGGCGAGCGGGTTGGCGATCTGGACGGGCGGGGCCGGCGGCGCTCCCTGGGCGGACGCATCCTGCTGAACGAGGATGGTCGACGCGGCGGCAGCGAGCACCAGGCCGATAAAACGGCTGCGTGACATGGAGAAACTCCGGATTGCGGGCCAGGCATATCATCGTTGGTTTCCGGCCGTTGGCGCAAGAAGGGTATGGCAGTGACGAATGTCAAGAACCATCACCCATCATAAGACGCCTTCCTGACACAAATAAGCAATGTTCCCGCCATCTGGTTGCAGGAGTGCAACGCGTTTCGGCCTCCGGATGACGCGTCGAGGCCCTGGCGCGAGGAATGCGTCTTGCGCGCGGCGACCTCCGCGCATTGTGATCCTTGCGCGCCGTGACCCTTGCCGCCCGTTCGCCGAAAGCGTAACGCGTAGCCGAGTTTGAGAGCCGAAAGGTTAGAGATGAACGCGCATGTCCGCCCCGCCGACCCCAAGAAGCTGATCAAGGGCGCGACCGGGGATTGGGAAGTGGTGATCGGCATGGAGATCCACGCCCAGGTCACCTCCAACGCCAAGCTGTTCTCCGGGGCTTCCACCGGCTTCGGCGCCGAGCCGAACGAACATGTCAGCCTCGTCGATGCGGCGATGCCGGGCATGCTGCCGGTGATCAACGCCGAATGCGTCCGCCAGGCGGTGCGCACGGGCCTCGGCCTCAACGCGCAGATCAACAATCGCTCGGTCTTCGACCGCAAGAACTATTTCTACCCGGACCTGCCGCAGGGCTATCAGATCAGCCAGTACAAGAGCCCGATCGTGGGCGAGGGCGAGATCGTGGTCGATCTCTCGCCGACCGAGCAGATCACGGTCGGCATCGAGCGCCTGCATCTGGAGCAGGACGCCGGCAAGTCGATCCAYGAYCAGCATCCGACGATGAGCTTCGTCGACCTCAACCGYTCSGGCGTGGCGCTGATGGAGATCGTCTCSMRGCCGGATCTGCGCTCGGCCGASGAGGCSAAGGCCTWTGTCWCGAAGCTGCGCACCATCCTGCGCTATCTCGGCACCTGCGACGGCGACATGGAGAAGGGCAATCTCCGCGCCGACGTGAACGTGTCCGTCCGCAAGCCCGGCGACGAGCTCGGCACGCGCTGCGAGATCAAGAACGTCAACTCGATCCGCTTCATCGGCCAGGCGGTCGAGGTCGAGGCGCGCCGCCAGATCGGCATCATCGAGGATGGCGGCACGATCGACCAGGAGACGAGGCTCTACGATCCCGGCAAGGGCGAGACCCGCTCGATGCGCTCCAAGGAAGAGGCGCATGACTACCGCTACTTCCCCGATCCCGATCTGCTGCCGCTCGAATTCGACGACGYCTTCGTCGCGAATCTGAAGGGCGCACTGCCGGAGCTGCCGGACGCCAAGAAAGCCCGCTTCATCGCGGAATACGGATTGTCGCCCTATGACRCTTCGGTGCTCGTCGCCGAGCGCGAGCAGGCCGATTATTTCGAGGCGGTGGCGAAGGGCCGCGACGGCAAGGCCGCCGCGAACTGGGTGATCAACGAACTGTTCGGCCGCCTCAAMAAGGAAGGCAAGGACATCGAGTCCTCTCCTGTGTCGGCCCTCCAGCTCGGCGGGCTCGTCGACCTGATCGGCGAGAACGTCATTTCGGGCCGCATCGCCAAGGACCTCTTCGAGATCCTCTGGACCGAGGGCGGCGACCCGCGCCAGATCGTGGAGACCCGCGGCATGAAGCAGGTCACCGACACCGGCGCGATCGAGAAGGCCGTCGACGAGCTGATCGCGGCCAATCCCGACAAGGTCGAGCAGGTCAAGGCCAAGCCGACCATGCTGGGCTGGTTCGTCGGCCAGGCGATGAAGGCCTCCGGCGGCAAGGCCAACCCACAGGCCCTCAACGAGATCCTGAAGAAGAAGCTGGGGATCGAGTGATCGAATACGCCGTCATCCCGGACGCTGCGACGCGGAGATCCGGGATCCATGCCTGAAGCTTTTTCGGAAGCGCTCCGGCCTGGATCCCGGGTCAAGCCCGGGATGATCGCGGTCTTCCCTGCGCAAGCTGGACGATTGGGATGACTCCCGCCGACCTCGTCATCCGTGACGCCGAAGCCGCCGACATCCCGGCGGTCAGGGCGCTTCTGGTCGAGACCTGGCATGCGACCTATGACGGCATCTATGGTTGGCAGCGGGTCGCCGAGATCACCAATGCCTGGCATTCGCCGGAGAATCTGCACAGCCAGCTCGGCCGCGACGAGGGCGTCTTCCTCGTCGCGTCGGTCGGTGCGGAGATCGTCGCCACGGCATCCGCCAGACCGGAACGCGACGGCGCGGCGCTGCTGACCCGGCTCTATGTCCTGCCGGCCTGGCAGGGTGTCGGCATCGGCCGCACGCTGCTGCAGGTCGCGCTCGCCTGCTTTCCGAAGGCGCCGGTCGCCCGCCTCGAGGTCGAGAGCCAGAACGAGCCGGCGATCGCCTTCTACGAACGCATGGGTTTCTTCCTGCAGCGCCAGGCGCGCTTCGACGGCCGCGACGACACGCCGAACACGCTGCTGATGGCCAAGCGCCTCTTTGCCGAGTGACCTCGCGCCCACTTCCCGTCTTTGCCTGAGCCGAAAGCCGACGCGATGACCAGGACATCTGTCTCCGCCGCCGAAATCACCATCCGCCGCGCGCGGGCCGAGGATGTCGCACGCATCGTGGAACTCATGATGCTCGGCGCGCCGACGCAGACGTTGACGCCGGAGGAGATCGCCGCCGAGGCACGTCACCCCGCCTATGCCGAGGCCTTCACCGAGATCGCTGCCAGCAGGGACAGCGCGCTCTGCGTCGCCGAGCGGGCAGGGCAGGTGATCGGCACCTTTCAGATCACGCTGATCCCCGGCCTCATCGCGCGCGGGCGCAAGCGCGCCAAGATCGAGAGCGTCCACGTTTCGCCGGAGAGCCGCGGGTTCGGCATCGGTGCGCTGATGATCCGCCACGCCCTGGCCTTTGCCGAGGAGAGCGGCGCCGGTCTCGTCGAGCTGACCTCGAACAAGAGCCGCGTCGATGCCCATCGCTTCTACCGCAAACTCGGCTTCGACCAGAGCCATGAGGGCTTCAAGAAGCCGCTCTGAACCTGAAAAGGTTACACGCGGGGAGGACATGGCGCAGTCGCGCTGGGGGCGGGCGCAGCCCCTTCCGGCCCCGCCGGCCTAACCATAGATTGGCGGCTGAAGTCTCGTCGCAGCAAGGAAGCTCCCGATGTCGCAAGCTCCCGCCAATCCGATCGACCTCTATTTCTGGCCGACGCCGAACGGCTACAAGATCAGCATCATGCTCGAAGAATGCGGGCTGCCCTACAACGTCGTTCCGGTGAACATCGGCAAGGGCGACCAGTTCAAGCCCGAGTTCCTCGCCATCTCGCCCAACAACCGCATGCCGGCCATCGTCGATCCCGACGGGCCGGACGGCAAGCCGATTTCCGTCTTCGAATCCGGCGCCATCCTCCAATACCTCGGCCGCAAGACCGGGAAGTTCTATCCCAAGGACGAGCGTGGCCGCGTCGCGGTCGACGAGTGGCTGTTCTGGCAGATGGGCGGCTTCGGACCGATGCTCGGCCAGACCCATCATTTCCGCCTCTACGCGCCTGAGCAGGTGCCCTACGCCATCGAGCGCTACACCAACGAGGCGAACCGGCTCTATGGCGTGCTGAACAAGCGGCTCGCGGGCCGCGACTACATCTGCGGCGATTATTCCATCGCCGACATGGCTTGCATCGGCTGGGCCCGCGGCTGGGAGCGGCAGGGCCAGGACATCAAGCAGTTCCCGCATGTCGGCCGCTGGATCGAGACGATGCTCGCTCGCCCCGCGGTCGAGCGCGGCCTCAAGGTCGGCGAGGAGCTGCGCAGCCCGGCCGGCATCAACACGCCGGAGCAGAAGGCGGTCCTCTTCGGCCAGAAGGCGAGCTGAACTGCTCTCCCTTCTCCCCCGGGGGGAGAAGGTGGCAGTGCGAAGCGCTGACGGATGAGGGCCGTCAGCGCCACCCTTTCCTCATCCGTCTGCTTCGCAGACACCTTCTCCCCGAGGGGAGAAGGAAAACCGGCTCAATTGGTCCGCGACCACTTCACCGTGCGGCAGATCAAGCCGCCCATGACACAGCCTGCCGTGGTCAGCGCATTGYCCGAGAGCGTCATCGTGCCCGAATAGGTCTTGCCGTCCTCCGGGTTGAAGGCGCTGCCGTTCCACTTGTTCGCGCCGTTCGGCTTCATGTCGAAGAAGATGCGCTGGCCGAGTTTCGCCGGACCGTTCGGATCCTTGAGCCATGAGATCGTGCCGCAGAGCGCATCGCCGCATTTGCTGAAGCGCACGCGCGAGGCGCCGGTGTCGCGTTCCCAGACGCCGACCACCTCCTGCGCCGAGGCGCGCGTGGCCGCGCCGGCCAGAGTGAACGCCGCCAGGCCTGCCAGGCCGAAAGCCGCCAGTGTCCTCATCGTTTCCTCCTGATCGGCCCGTCGGCCGTTATGGTTTACATGTGAACCATAGCGCCGTTTTGCGTCGGCTCCAAGATGCCGCAGCGACAGTTCTTGCCGGCGGTTCCGTGAGGCAAGGTGAATCCATCATCAACGCCGGCATTCCTCCGCTCTGGCCGGGGCATTGAGCGGAAACGCTTTTCCGGCATTCCTTCGTAAACGCCCCGTTGCTTTAACCTGGCGATGACGTCTCGTTGAGACTCGATTCATCGCAAAATTTAGCCCGCGCTTTAACGGTTGCGGCCACTCTCGCACTCATCGGTCGGGGCCTTGGACGGGTGGCTGGCCGCAACGACAGACAGGGTGGGTTCAATCATGGCACGCATGGAGATGAGCGCGATCCCCGCTGCACTGGTGGCACCGGTGGAAGTATCGGCCGAGGCCTATTGCGAGCTCGGGYTGATGCATGCTTCGGGGCGGGCAGGAGCCGTCGATCTGGTCAAGGCTCAGACCTGGTTCAACATCGCCTTCGCACGCGGCAGCGCCCGGGCGGCGACGCATCGGCAGGAGCTGGCACTGGAAATGAGCCGCGACGAGATCGCGGAAGCGCTGCGCGAGGCCCGCACTTTCCTGACGCGGCACTGAGCGCCACGTTCGGCTACTCGGAGACGACGCGGTCTCGCGTCGTTCAGAAGGCCGCGATGCCGCCCGAGGGCGGGGGCAGGTTGCCCCTGCGGTCCTTGCTGATGGAGTCAGGCGTCACGAGCAGCACCTGGCAGAGCAGGGAAACGAAGCCCGCGAAGACGATCGCAACGACAACCATGGATTGGCTCCCTGTTGTTCACGCGCCATCCTAGCACGAAACAGCTCAGTCGGCTCATCGATTCTGGCGCGGCAGCCCGGTGTGCGCGCCTTTTGGGGCAAGCCTTGTAGGGTGCGAAGGCGGCAGCTATAAGCGCGCCGCATTCCCTTATTCGACCCTTCCAAGGATCATTCGATGGCTGTCCAGCGTACCTTCTCCATTCTCAAGCCCGACGCGACGAAGCGCAACCTCACCGGCGCGGTCAACGCGGTCATCGAGAAGGCTGGCCTGCGGATCGTCGCGCAGAAGCGCATCCAGATGACCAAGGCCCAGGCCGAGACCTTCTACGCGGTCCATTCGGCGCGTCCCTTCTTCGGCGAGCTCGTCGAGTTCATGACCTCCGGCCCGGTCGTCGTGCAGGTTCTGGAAGGCGAGGACGCGATCGCCAAGTACCGTGACGTGATGGGCGCCACCAACCCGGCCAACGCCGCCGAGGGCACCATCCGCAAGCTCTTCGCCCAGTCGGTCGGCGAGAACACCGTGCACGGCTCGGACGCTGCCGAGACGGCGGCCGTCGAGATCGCCCAGTTCTTCGCGGGCAACGAGATCGTCGGCTGATCGCAGCCGCAGTTCAGGCTGAAAAGCAAAAAGGGCGGACCGGTTTGCCGGTCCGCCCTTTTCTTTTGGGGCGCAAGCCTGACCGGGCGCTTGCCCGGCCATGGCCCTGCCGTTCCTCAGAAACCGAGCGAGTAGTTCGATCCGGTGTCGAAGGAATAGCTCGCCGAGATGCCGACGGTGATCGAGTTGCGCGAACCGAAGGGCCGGACGATCGGCGAGCGGGCGGCGTCGCCGGTCAGGCGCTTGTACTCGACATAGGTCGTGGTCTGGAGTCGGTCGGACCAGTGATAGGTCGCCTGCGCCAGTGCGCCATACGAATGCACGCCGGCATTGAAGCGCTGCAGCAGCCCGCCGGTGCCGGGCAGGGCGCCGCTGGTGCCGAAATAGGTGCGCACGTAATCGGCGCTGGCGATGCGCATGCGCGGGCCGATGCCGAAGGTCCAGGGGCCGAGATTGGTGAAGGCGTCGAGCTTGAGGTCGGCGACGACGCCGTCATGGGCGACGATGCCGCGGCGGACGTCGACGCGGGCGCGCAGCCAGGATGTCGGATAGAATTCGGCGAAGGCGCCGGCCTCGCCACCGAATTTCGTGGGGGGCACCGCGACCAGCGCCGGGTTGACCTTGGCGTTGCGCTTCCAGAGCAGATCGCCCGAGAAGCCGACGCGCCAGCCCTGGCCGGAGAACACGCCGATGCTGAGCATGGCGTCGTCCTCGGCCGCCCACCAGGTGCTCTTCAGCCCCCGGCCGAGCGAGATGATCGGCCGCGCCCGGAAGAGATAGTCGTCGGAGCCGGTATAGTCCGGCTGGTAGCGCAGGCCCGCCCCGACCGTCAGATACCAGTTCTGGGCCGACTGGGGCGAGGTGAGCTGGGTGTAGTCGCTCGACTGGGCCTGTGCGGCTCCGGGCAAGGACAGGGCAAGGCCGAGCACGAGGCCCGCCAGATACGCAACGCAACGCATAGTCGAGAACTCCGGCGCCGTGGCACCTCTCGCAAGGGATCTTGCTGCAATGTCGATCAGGAGGATTAAGACGCGGTTAGCGTTGACGGCTTCTTACGCATGCGGCCTGTCGCGAATTTCGGCTCCCGCGCCGCCGCACGATGGATTAGAAGCGTTCCATGAACCAGATGCCCCGCGTCGAGATCCGTCCCTCGGTCTGCCCGCATGACTGCCCTTCCGCCTGCTCGCTCGAGGTCGAGGTTCTCGACGGACGCAGCATCGGCCGCGTCCGGGGCTCGAAGCGCCAGAGCTATACCGACGGTGTGATCTGCGCCAAGGTCGCCCGCTACGCCGAGCGCATCCACCATCCCGATCGGCTGCTTCACCCGTTGCGGCGCGTCGGTCCGAAAGGGTCGGGGCAGTTCGAGCGCATCTCCTGGGACGAGGCGCTCGACGAGATCGCGCGCCGTTTCCTCACCATCGAGGCCGAGCATGGCCCCGAGGCGGTCTGGCCGTATTACTACGCCGGCACGATGGGGCTGGTGATGCGCGACGGCATCAACCGCCTGCGCCACGCCAAGCGCTATTCCGGCCAGTACTCGACCATCTGCACGACGACCGCCTGGACCGGCTTCATTGCCGGCACGGGCCGTCTCGCCGGCGTCGATCCGCGCGAGATGGCGAAGTCGGACTGCGTCGTGATCTGGGGCACCAACGCCGTGCACACCCAGGTCAACGTCATGAACCACGCCATCAAGGCGCGGAAGGAGCGCGGCGCCAAGATCGTCGCCATCGACATCTACCGCAACGCCACGCTGCAGCAAGCCGATCTCGCGCTCGTCCTGAAGCCCGGCACCGACGCGGCGCTGGCCTGCGCGGTGATGCATGTCCTGTTCCGCGACGGCCATGCCGACCGCGACTATCTCGCTGGTCATACCGACTGCCCTGACGAGCTGGAAGCCCATCTCGCCACGCGCACGCCGGAATGGGCGGCGGCGATCACCGGCCTGAGCGTCGGCGAGATCGAGGAATTCGCCACGCTGGTCGGCACCCGCAAGCGGAGCTTCTTCCGCCTCGGCTACGGCTTCGCGCGCCAGCGTAACGGCGCGGTCTCGATGCATGCGGCGCTGTCGGTGCCGGTAGTGACGGGAGCCTGGCAATACGAGGGCGGCGGCGCCTTCCACAGCAACAGCGGCATCTACMARTGGCGCAAGAGCCTGATCGARGGGCTCGACACCATGGAGCGCGGCGTGCGCCAGCTCGACCAGTCGCAGATCGGCCGCGTCCTGACCGGCGATGCGCCGGCCCTGCGCGATGGCGGCCCCGTCAAGGCGCTCTTCATCCAGAACACCAACCCGGTCTCGGTCGCGCCCGAGCAGGAGCTGGTCAAGCAGGGCTTTGCCCGCGAGGACCTGTTCACCGTCGTCCACGAGCAGTTCATGACCGAGACGGCGGCCATGGCCGACATCGTCCTGCCGGCGACGCAGTTCATGGAGCATGACGATCTCTACCAGGGTGGCGGCCACCAGCACATCATGTGGGGCGGCAAGCTGATCGAGCCGCCGGGCGAGTGCCGCTCGAACCACGAGGTCGTCTCGGCGCTGGCGCAGCGGCTGGGCGCCGAGCATCGCGGCTTCGCCATGACCCCGCGCGAAATCGTCGACTGGACGCTGCGCGAGAGCGGGCGCGGTACGCTGGACGAGCTGATCGCGAATGATTTCCTCGACGTACAGCCGGATTTCGAGACGGCGCATTACCTGAAGGGCTTCGGCCATCGCGACGGCAAGTTCCACTTCAAGCCGGACTGGCCGAAGGTGCCGAACGCCAATGACGGCCTCGTTGGTCCTTATGACCGGCTGCCGGCGCTACCCGATCAGTGGGACGTCATCGAGCTCGCCGATGACGAGCATCCTTTCCGCCTCGCCACCAGCCCGGCGCGCAGCTTCCTCAATTCGACCTTCAACGAGACGCCGGGCTCGCTGAAGAAGGAGGGGCAGCCGACGCTGATGCTGCATCCGGACGATGCGGCCGGGCTCGGCATCGCGGCCGGCGACGAGGTCGTCGTCGGCAACCGGCGCGGCACGGTCCATCTGACCGCGGCGATCTTCGCAGGGCTGGTACGCGGCGTGGTCATCGCCGAGTCGATCTGGCCCAATGCGGCCCATAAGCACGGTCGCGGCATCAACACCCTGACCGGCGCCGATTCGCCGGCGCCTTTCGGCGGTGCCGCCTTCCATGACAACAAGGTGTGGATCCGGAAGGCCTGACAAGCTTCGGAGCCTCTTGACCTTTCATGCATCTGTGTCATGCGGAGGCGTGGCGGCGCCGGGATCCATGCGACCGCTTCTTCTCGAAGGACGGGCAAGTCATGATGATGCGGCGGTTGGGTGCGGTCGTTCTGGCCGGTGGATTCTCGATGCTGTTGTGCGCCTCGGCCTATGCCGCGAGCAGCTCCACGGCGCTGCCTCCGCCGGACCCGACCGCGAAGAACCTGACGCCCTACATGATTCAGCTCCGTGCCTTCGACGCCTGCCTGATCACCCAGTCGCGCCTGCTCAACACGACGCGCGAGGCGGTGCACACGCCCTGCAGCTGCTACGCCAAGGGCACCGTCAATGCCATGAGCAAGGACGAGATCCAGGCCTTCCGCGACACCGGCTATTTCAACGACACGGCCCGCGAAAAGGGCCTCCGCTTCATCGACCAGTGCAAGCTGAAGCGGCCGATCTGAGCCGAGTGGCGTTTTTGGTCGGTGCGGCAGCGCCGTTTCTCGGATAGCGCGGGGAACCCTCTCCCGGAGGGAGAGGGCAGGGTGAGGGGAAGGCCGCTGGACGTTGTGGCCGTGACCTGACGGCTGCTGCTGCGAGGTTTGTGCCTTACTGGTCAAACGACCTACACCTCACCTCTACCCCTCTCCTTTCCGGAGAGGGGATCCCGCGCCTTCGATACCTCCCGCCTTGCTGCTGACACGCTCCTGACAGAAGTTGTCACCCCGGCTGGGCCATGATGCCGCAGCTACGAGGCCGGGTAGGGAGATAATGCCGTGCAGCGCGCCGAACGATTGCTCGACATGATCCAGAGCCTGCGTCGCCGCAGGCGCCCCGTCACCGCCGAGACGCTGGCCTCAGAGCTCGATGTCTCCGTGCGGACGGTCTATCGCGACATCGGCGCCTTGGTGCGCCAGGGCGTGCCTGTGCGCGGCGAGGCCGGCATCGGCTATGTGCTCGACGCCGGTTTCGACCTGCCGCCGCTGATGCTCTCGCCCGACGAGATCGAGGCCGTGCTCGTCGGCATGCGCTGGCTCAGCGAGCGGGCGGACCCGGTGCTCGCGCGAGCGGCCGAGGATGTCGTCAGCAAGGTTGCGGCCGTACTGCCAGCCCATCTGAAGCCGATCCTGCTCGACGGCGCCTTGTTCGCGGCCTCCCATCCGGGCGAGCTGCCGGTCGATCAGGTCGATGTCGCGGCCGTGCGCGCCGCGATCCGCAACGGCCGCAAGCTCTCGATCGAATACAGCGACGAAAGCGGCCATGCGACGCAGCGCATGATCTGGCCGATCGGCATGACCTTCTACGAGCGCGTCCGCATCGTCATCGCCTGGTGCGAGCTTCGGCAGGCCTTCCGCCATTTCCGCACCGACCGTATGACCGGCCTCGTCGCACTGGAGGAGCGTTACCCCGCCCGCCGCGCCGATCTCTTCCGCCGCTGGCAGAAGGAGGAGGAGAAGACGCGCGAGGAATGGGAGCGCTGCAAGCGCGAGGGCGGCGGGATGCCGGCGAACGCCGAGGGCGCAGCCGCCTCTCAGCCGCGGATGACGACCCCGCCTTCGAGCCTGGCCCGGCCCGAAGCGACCTCGGCCAGCGCCGCCGGATAGAGCTTGTGCTCCTCGGCAAGGACGCGCTGCGCCAGCTTGTCCTCGTCGTCGCCGGGCAGGACCGGCACCTTCGCCTGCAAGATGACCGGGCCGGCATCGAGCTCCGGCACGACGAAATGCACCGAGCAGCCATGCTCGGCGACGCCCGCTTCCAGTGCCTGCCGATGCGTATGCGTGCCCTTGAACAGCGGCAGCAGCGAGGGGTGGATGTTGATCATCCGGCCTTCCCAGCGCGTCACGAACCAGGGCGTCAGGATGCGCATGAAGCCGGCGAGCACGACCAGATCGATCTGGTTGACGCGCAGCACCTCGTCCGTCGCGCGCTCGAAGGCCTCGCGGTCCTTGCCGAAGGCGCGGTGATCGACGGTCGCGGTCGCGATGCCGAAGCCACGCGCCCGGTCGAGCCCCGCGACGTCGGGAATGTTCGAGAGCACGAGCGCGATCTGCGCCGGATAGTCCGGCGCCTGCGCGGCTTCCGCCAGCGAAACCATGTTGGAACCGCGCCCGGAGATCAGCACTCCGACGCGTTTGCGGCCAGCCGCCATGCTCACAGCGCGAGCTTGCCGCGATAGCTGACCGGCTCCTCGCCTTCCGCGGCCGGCACGATCTCGCCGAGCCTGACCGGCGCCTCGCCGGCGGCCTTGAGCGCCGCAAAAACCTCGTCGGCCTTCGCCGCATCGGCCGCCACGATCATGCCAATGCCGCAGTTGAAGGTGCGCAGCATCTCGCGCTCGGCGACACCGCCGATCTTGGCGAGCCAGCCGAAGACGGGCGGCACCGGGATTGAGGCGAGGTCGAGTGCGACGCCGAGCCCTTCCGGCAGCACGCGCGGGATATTGTCGGGAAAGCCGCCGCCGGTGATATGGGCGAGCGCCTTGATGCCGTCGGTCGCCTTCAGCACCTGCAGCAGCGGCTTCACATAGATCCGCGT
Source organism: Allobosea sp. TAB14 (assembly GCF_052113865.1). NCBI lineage: Bacteria > Pseudomonadati > Pseudomonadota > Alphaproteobacteria > Hyphomicrobiales > Alloboseaceae > Allobosea > Allobosea sp. TAB14. The sequence continues at coordinate 16,668 of NZ_JBFRDQ010000087.1, forward strand.
CGGCTCCAGCAGCGCTTCGGCGAGGTTCTTCTCGGGGGCGAAGGGGGCAGGGGCCTCCCAGCCGAGGCCGCTGAGCTCGACGATGCGGCGCACCAGCGAATAGCCGTTCGAATGCACGCCGGAGGAGGGCAGGCCGAAGACCACGTCGCCCGGCTTCAGGTCCTCGCGGGGCAGAAGCGCACCGCGCTCGGCCGCGCCGACGGCGAAGCCGGCGAGGTCGTAATCCTTTTCGGCATACATGCCGGGCATCTCGGCGGTCTCGCCGCCGATCAGCGCGCAGCCGGCCTGGCGGCAGCCATCGGCGATGCCGCGCACGATCTCGACGCCGACCTTCGGGTCGAGCTTGCCGGTGGCGTAATAGTCGAGGAAGAGCAGGGGCTCGGCGCCCTGCACGATCAGGTCGTTGACGCACATCGCCACGAGATCGATGCCGATGGTCGAATGCAGCCCGCTTTCGATGGCGATCTTCACCTTGGTGCCGACGCCGTCATTGGCGGCGACCAAGATCGGGTCGTTGAAGCCGGCGGCCTTGAGATCGAACAACCCGCCGAAACCGCCGATCTCGGCGTCCGCGCCCGGCCGGCGCGTCGCGCGCACCAGCGGCTTGATCTCGTCGACCATGGCATTGCCGGCGTCGATATCGACACCTGCCTGCGCATAGGTCAGTCCGTTTGCGCCGGGCTTGCTCATTGCGGTCTCGCCTTTGTTCCTGTTCGCGGGAGCGATAGGCAAGCACGCCCCGGCTGGCAAGGCTTGGAACGGGCTTTATTGGCTTTATCATCGCCATCTTGCGTCATTCCGGGCGACCGAAAGAGAGACCCGGGATCCATGCCTGGGCCAATCCGGGATGACGGCGCGAGGAAACGGATGTCATGAGTGGTCGGGCTGGCATTGCGCGTGATGCTGAGCGAAGCTGCGCCCATGACGATCCCGAATCTGATCACGCT
>NZ_JBFRDQ010000088.1:0-15605 GCF_052113865.1 Allobosea sp. TAB14
GCTCTCGCCCGCATCATCGAAGGCCTCAGCCTCGGCGGCGAATACGGGGCGAGCGCGACCTATCTCACCGAGATCGCCGACCCCGAACATCGCGGCTTCTATTCGAGCTTCCAGTATGTGACGCTGATCGGCGGCCAGCTCACCGCCATCCTGGTGCTGCTGCTGCTCCAGAACGTCTTCCTGACGCATGAGCAGCTCGTCGCCTGGGGCTGGCGCATCCCCTTCATCATAGGCGCCGTCCTCGCCGTCACCGCCATGTTCATGCGGCGGCATATGCAGGAGACCGAGGCCTTCGAAGCCGCCAAGGGCACGATGAAGCGCGAAAGCTCGCTGCGTGGCCTGTTGAAATATCCGCGCGAGGTCGCGATCGTGGTCGGCCTCACCGCCGGCGGCACCGCCGCCTTCTACACCTTCACCACCTATATGCAGACCTTCGTGAAGCAGACGGTCGGCCTCTCCGACATCGTCACCACCTATGTCATCGCCGGCTCTCTGATCTTCGCGGCGATCCTGCAGCCCGTCTATGGCGCGATCTCCGACCGGATCGGCCGCAAGCCGGTGCTGATGTTCTTCGGCATCGCCGGCACGCTGCTCACCGTGCCGATCCTGACCACGCTTTCCGGCACGAAATCCCCCTGGATCGCGTTCCTGCTGATCTGCGGCGCCTGGATCTTCACCGCCGGCTACACCTCGATCAACGCGGTGGTGAAGGCCGAGCTGTTCCCGACCTCGGTGCGCGCCACCGGCGTCGCCGTGCCCTATGCGCTGACCGTCTCGATCTTCGGCGGCACGGCGCCGGCCATCGCCCTGTTCTTCAAGCAGCAGGGCCACGAGCAGTGGTTCTACTACTATCTCGCCGGCATCATCTTCCTGTCGTTCCTGGTCTACGCGCTGATGCGCGACACCAAGCACGCCTCGGCGATGCACCGGCACGAGTGAGGGGCGGCTCTCTGCCGTCATGGTCGGGCCTGACCCGAGCATCTCGGAAACCAGCTCCTATCCCGAACGAGATTCTCGGGTCCGCTGACGCGGCCCGAGAATGACGGCGGGTATCAGGCGCTCTCGCCGGCCAGCCGCTTCAGCGCCTTCTCCCGCCCGACCAGCGGCAAGAGGGCTGCCAGTTCCGGCCCATGGTCAAGGCCGGTCAGCGCCTGGCGCAGCGGCATGAACAGCCCCTTGCCCTTCGCCCCCGTCGCTGCCGCGACGGCTTTGGTCCAGCTCTTCCAGCTCGTGCCGTCGAAAGGCTCCGGCGGCAGCAGCTCGGCCGCCTTCGCCGCGAAAGCCGGATCGGCGATGACGGGTGTGATCGCCCCCGCCACGACCTGCCACCAGAGCTTCGCCTCGTCGAGTTTCGTCAGGTTGCCGCGCACGGCCAGCCAGAACGGCTCCCCGCCAGCGACGCCGATGGCCGCGAGCCGATCGGCGACCGCCGCGAAGGGCATCTGGTGCAGCGTGCGGGCGCTCAGCGCCTCGAGCTCGTGCTCGTCGAACTTGGCCGGAGCGCGCGAGACATGGGCCAACTCGACGAGACCGGCGAGTTCGTCGAGGCTCGTAACGGGACGCACCGCGTCGGAGGTCCCGACCAGCACGGCCAGCGCCGCGACGGCCAGCGCCTCGACGCCGGAGTCGCGCAAGCCCCGCAGCGAGAGATGGCCGAGGCGCTTCGAAAGCCCCTCTCCGCTCGCCGTGGTCAGCAAGTTGTGGTGGCCGAAGACCGGCAGGCTCGCGCCCAGTGCCTCGAAGATCTGCGCCTGAACCGCCGTGTTGGTGACGTGGTCCTCGCCGCGGATGACATGGCTCACGCCGGTCTCGATATCGTCGACGACGGAGGGCAGCGTGTAGAGATAGCTGCCGTCCTCGCGCACCAGAACCGGATCGGAGAGCGAGGCGCAGTCGACATGGGAGGGGCCGCGCACGAGATCGTCCCACGCCACCTCGCGCGCCTCCAGCAGGAAGCGCCAATGCGGCTTGCGCCCCTCCGCCTCGAAGGCCGCCTTCTGCTCGGCGGTGAGCTTCAGCGCGGCACGATCGTAGATCGGCGGCAGGCCGCGGGCGAGCTGGCGCTTGCGGCGGCGATCGAGCTCGTCGGGCGTCTCGTAGCAGGCATAGAGCCGCCCCGCGGCGCGCAGGCGCTCCGCCGCCGCGTCATAGATCGCCAGGCGCTGCGACTGCCAGATGACCTGATCGGGCACGATGCCGAGCCAGCCGAGATCCTCGGCGATGGCTTCGGCATATTCCGGTTTCGAGCGCGCGATGTCGGTGTCGTCGTAGCGCAGCAGGAAACGGCCGTGATGGCGGCGGGCGAACAGCCAGTTGAACAGCGCCGGCCGGGCGTTTCCGATATGCAGATAGCCGGTGGGCGACGGCGCGAAGCGGACCAGAGACGTTGTCATGACGCGGCTTATGGCGCTTTTGGCCCCGGGCGACAATCGCTCGTCTGATAAGGCGCCTGCAACCTTAGGCTGTTAACCCGTTATTAGGGTTACCAAGGCATGAATCGCTCCCAGGCAGGGCAGAACGGAGCCAGACCGTACCGCTGCCGGGGAGATCAGGATGCGCCTCCGTTCCGTCACGCGCGTGGTCGGTTCCTTTGCTCTTGTCGCGGGACTGGGCGCGCCGGCCTTCGCGGCCGATTATCCGGTGCTGCGCGGCTCGCAGATCGAGGACATGCCGCAGGCGCCGACGAGCATTAACTGGAACGGTTTCTATTTCGGCGGCGGCGCCGGCGTGTCCGACACCAAGTTCAAGCCCGGCACGGGATTGCAGGATCTCGCCCGCTTCGCCTTCCGCAATACGACGCTAGGCCAGCAAATCGATATGGGCAGCCTGGTCAATAACCTGCCCGAAAAGAGCGATAGCGGGGCCACCTATTTCGGCTTTTTGGGCTACAACTGGGCGTTCGGTGATGCCGTCTTGGGTTTCGAGGCTGACTATACCCGTTCCGGCCACACCTATCAGATCGACGACTACATCGCCCGGCGTGCCGTGACGCCCGACGGCACCGTCAACGATTTCACACTGTCGACGAACCAGGGTGCAAAGCTCGAAGACTATGCGACGGCCCGTCTGCGCATGGGTTGGGCCTTCGGCAGCTTCATGCCCTTCGCTACGATCGGCGGCGCGGTCGGCCGCTTCAATACGACGTCCACGGTCACTGCCACCAACTATCTGACTCAGACCAATCCGGTGACTGGAGCAATCTATCAGGGACAGGCCAATGGCTATCCCCTCACCGTCGGCGCGACTAAGAAGAACGTCTACGGCTTCGGCTTGGCGGTGGGCGGCGGTGTCGACTGGGCGCTGACCGAGAACATCTTCCTGCGCGGCGAATACCAGCTCATCCGCTTCGCAGATGTCGAGGGCACGACGACGACGATCAACACCGCCCGGGCCGCGATGGGCGTGAAGTTCTGACGGCATCCTCCTGCCGCAACGAAAAAGGCCGGGACATCAGTCCCGGCCTTTTCCATTTTCGTCTGACGGAGAGGCGGTTTATTCGGCCGCCTCGACCTCGGGACGCGCCCGCCCGGCCCGCTCGCGCTTGACCAGCTCGGCGACGAGGAAGGCCAATTCCAGCGCCTGCTCGGCATTGAGGCGGGGATCGCAGACCGTGTGGTAGCGGTCGTTGAGATCCGCATCGGTCATACCGCGCGCACCACCGGTGCATTCGGTGACGTTCTTGCCGGTCATCTCCAGATGCAGGCCGCCGGCATGGCTGCCCTCGGCCTGATGGACGGCGAAGAAGTTCTTCACCTCGGTCATGATCAGGTCGAAGGGCCGCGTCTTGTAGCCGCTCGCCGCCTTGACCGTGTTGCCGTGCATCGGGTCGCAGGACCAGACGACATTGCGCCCTTCCCGCTTGGTGGCACGCACCAGCGCGGGCAGGTTGTCGAAGACCTTGTCGGCGCCGAAGCGGCCGATCAGCGTCAGCCGGCCCGGCTGGTTCTGCGGATCGAGCACTTCGATCAGCTTGAGCAGACCGTCGACCGTGGTCGAGGGGCCGCATTTCAGGCCGATCGGGTTCTTGATGCCGCGGAAGAACTCGACATGGGCGTGGTCGAGCTGGCGCGTGCGGTCGCCGATCCAGACCATGTGGCCGGAGGTGTCGTACCACTCGCCGGTCGTCGAGTCGGTACGGGTCATCGCCTGCTCGTAGCCGAGCAGCAGCGCCTCGTGGCTGGTGTAGAAGTCGGTCGTGCGCATCTCCGGATGGGTCTCCGGGTCGATGCCGATGGCGCGCATGAAGTCGAGCGCCTCGGTGATGCGCTCGGCCACTTCCTGGTAGCGATGCGAAGACGGGCTGTCCTTGACGAAGCCGAGCATCCAGCGATGCGCGTTGTCGAGATTGGCGTAGCCGCCCGTCGCGAAGGCGCGGATCAGGTTCAGCGTCGCGGCCGACTGCCTGTAGGCCTCGAGCTGGCGGCGCGGATCGGGGATGCGCGCCTCTTCCGTGAAGGCGATGTCGTTGACGATGTCGCCCTTGTAGCTGGGAAGCTCGACATCGCCGATCTTCTCGTTCGGCGCCGAGCGCGGCTTGGCGAACTGCCCGGCGATGCGCCCGACCTTCACCACCGGCGAGCCGCCAGCGAAGGTCAGCACCACCGCCATCTGCAGGAACAGCCGGAAGAAGTCGCGGATGTTGTCGGCCGAGTGCTCGGCGAAGCTCTCGGCGCAGTCACCGCCCTGAAGGAGGAAGGCCTCGCCGGCCGCGACCTTGCCCAACGCCCGTTTGAGCTTGCGCGCCTCGCCTGCAAAAACGAGCGGCGGAAAGCCGGCGAGCTGCTGCTCGACCGCCTTCAAGGCTGCCTGGTCCGGATAATCCGGAATCTGCTGGGCGGGCTTGGCCCTCCAGCTCTCTGGCGTCCACCGCTCGGACATGGGACTACGTGCTCCTGATCTTTCGAAGATCGCGCATCATCAACCTCTTCATGGCGCGAAGGGGCGGCTATACACCCAAGCTCGCGGAATGGCCATCGTCTGGCGGCAGCCCCTGCAGCGGGCTGCCCGGCCCAGCGTCACACGGGATCGAAAAGCCGCTTCCCCGCAACGGGATAGCAACGCCGGTTGCCATGCTGATTCAGGCGCTTCACAGGCTGATTCAACCGTAGCCGCAGAAACTCTACTGGCAGTGCTGTCCCAGAAACGCGCGTCATCCCGGACGGAGCGAAGCGGAGATCCGGGATCCATCGTCGAGCGCTGCGCCTTTCGATGGATCCCGGGACAGGCCCGGGATGACGACGTGGTTCCGCGAGACGATCGATAGCCCTACCCCGCCCTCGGCGTGCGCATCGTCACCAGTTCCTCGGCCGCGCTGGGATGCAGCGCGACGGTGCGGTCGAAATCCGCCTTGGTCGCGCCCATCGTCACCGCGATGGCCACCGCCTGGATGATCTCGCCGGCATCGTGGCCGAGGATGTGGACGCCCAGCATCTTGTCGGTCTTCGCGTCGACGACGAGCTTCATGTAGATGCGCTCGTGCCGGCCGGAGATCGTCGCCTTCATCGGGCGGAAATTGGACTCGAAGACACGCAATTCATGGCCGGCGGCGAGAGCCTGCTCCTCGCTGAGACCGACCGTGCCAACCTCAGGCGTGGTGAAGACGGCCGAGGCGATGATCCCGTGATCGACCGTCCAGGGCTTGTTGCCGAAAACCGTGTCGGCGAAGGCATGGCCCTCGCGGATCGCGACCGGGGTCAGGTTCACCCTATTGGTGACGTCGCCGACCGCGTGGATCGACGGCACGCTGCTGGTCGAGGCGGCGTCCACGACGACCTCGCCGAGCGGTCCGAGCTCGGCTCCGACCTTTTCCAGCCCGAGCCCCTTGGTGTTGGGACGGCGCCCGGTCGCGACCAGAACGACATCGGCCTCGATCGGTGCGCCCGTCGCGCAATGGGCGCGGCGGCTGCCGTCCGGCAGTTCTTCGATGCGCTCGACGGTACAACCGAGGCGGAAGGTGATGCCGGCCTCCTTCAGCGCGTCGCGCAGGCGGGTGCGGATGTCCTCGTCGAAGCCGCGCAGGATGTTGTCGCCCCGGTGCAGGAGCGTCACCGCGACGCCGAGCCGGGCGAAAAGGCTGGCGAATTCGAGCGCGATATAGCCGCCACCGACGACGAGCATGCGCTTCGGCAGCACCGGCAGGTGGAAGACCTCGTTCGAGGAAATGCCAAGCTCGCCGCCGGGGATCGGCGGATCGAAGGAGGGCCAGCCGCCGGTTGCAACGAGGATGTGGCGGGCGCGGACCAGTTGCCCGCTCTTCTGCAGGCGGACCTCATGCGGTCCCTCGATGACGGCCCGCTCCTCACGGATTTCGGCCTTCGCGCCCTCGAGCCCCTTGCGATAGAGCCCGGACAGGCGCGTGACCTCGTTGGCCACGGCGTCGCGCAGCGTCGGCCAGTCGAAGGACGGCTTTGCGGGAAGCGTCCAGCCGAAGCCGGCCGCGTCCTCAAAATCCTCGGTGAAGCGGCTGGCATAGACGAAGAGCTTCTTCGGCACGCAGCCGCGGATGACGCAGGTGCCGCCGATCCGGTCTTCCTCCGCGATCATCACGCGGGCGCCATGGCCCGCCGCGATGCGCGCCGCACGCGTGCCGCCGGAGCCGGCCCCGATGACGAAGAGATCGACGTCGTACTCAGCCATGGTCTTCTCCTAGACCATCGCGCTTCCGACAGGACGCAGTCACGATGATCCATCCATTTGTTATCGCATCGGATCATTCCGAAAAGTGCATTCCACTTTTCGGTCCGATGCTATCGTCGCGCGGCCGCGCCCGGACCGAACCAGAGGATCCCGGCTCCCAGAACGGCAATCCACCAGCCTTGCCAGGCACCGTGCCCGACGACCGAAATCGCAAAGGCAGCGGCGAAGAGCGTGAGGCGCGGCGCCATCTCCCGCGCCGGCAGCCGGCGCAATCGCGCCAGCAGAAGCAGGCCTGCCGCAAGCAGAATGCCCGCCCCGATCGCTCCGGTCTCGACCCATGCCTGCAACGGCATGTCGTGAGGGTGCCCCACGCCCAGGAGCACCCTATGCTCCGGCGCCACCTCGGCCGCCACCGGATGCCGGTCCATGCTGGCCGAGGTGCCGAAGCCGGCGCCGGCGATCGGCCGTACCCGCACCACCTCGCCGAAACTCTGCCAGATATCGATACGAGCCTGCCCGGTCATGACAGCGAAACGGTTCAGGATCACCGAGGGTAGCCAGTTATGGGCGGCAAGGCCGAGAACCGGCGCCATCGCCATGGTCAGGACGAGCCCGATCGCGGCGGCCGTCAGCATCAGGCGCGGCCAGTAGGCCGACGCGACCCAGCAGACGAGGCAGACCGCGACGCCGAGCCGCGCCGAAGCGCTCTCCGAGCGTAGCGCCAATGCGGCCACGGTCAGTCCGAGCAGGACTGCCAGGATCCGGTCGGAGCGGCGCGCGGCCGGCATATGCCAGAGACCATGGATCGTGGGCACGGCCAGCACCAGCGCCGTGATGGCGGGGCGATTGAAGACGAAGCTCATCAGCTTTCCGATGCCGAGCTCGGCCCGTTGCGACAGCCCGGAGGCGAGCTCGACCATGGCCAGCAGGCTGGCGAGGATGATCGCGACCGCAAGCGCGCGCAGCCATGCGGGCTGCGGCCTGAACCGGCCCGAAGCCGCAATCGCGAGCGCGAAGACCGCCGGCAGCACAAGCTCCGCCCAGGCCCGCAAGGAGGCCGCCGGCCTGTGGCTCCACAGGATCGAGAGAAGGGCCCAGGCGAGGAAGGCGGCCAGCGCCAGCCCCAGCGGTGTCGCGAGCAGGTTCCGCAAGCGCGCGACGACTTCGCCCGTCCGGCCCACCGCGACAGCAGCGGCGATGAAGGTCACGGCGCCGAGGCCGAGCATCAGCGGCGCGGAGCGATTGGCGAGCCACATCGCCAGCGGCATCAGCACCATCAGCGCCGAGCCGGCCGCCACGAGACGGGTGGAGAGAAGCGAGGAAGTCGACACGGCTTCCTGGCCGACTGGAAGGCGGGGCTGGCTCATGGGCTGCGATTACGCGATCGGGCCGATCTTCGCCAGAGGCGTGGTTGCAAGCCCCGCCTTTGCCTTCCGCTGACACGGCGCCTGCGACGAAAGACGTAGAACTTCGGAAAACCTGCCGGTTCGACCCGAAATCATGTCATCCGATTATGTAATCAGGCGCAATTGACGCCTGGAGCGGCATGGTGCCACAGGGCAAAGGCAACCCTAAAAAACTCGCGGCAAAGCCGCACAGCGGAGGAAATCCATGCTGACATCGGTCCTCAAGCGCGGCGCCCTTGCGGCCGTGGCCCTCGCGGCGCTCTCGACGGCAGCCTTCGCCCAGGTGAGCGAGCTCAAGATCATGGCTCCGGCAGCTCCCGGCGGCGGCTGGGACGGCACCGCGCGCTCGATGCAGCAGGCGCTGACCGCGGCCGGGATCGTCAAGAGCGTGCAGGTCAACAACGTCACCGGCGCCGGCGGCACCATCGGCCTCTCCCAGCTCATCGGCGCGAAGGGCGACGGCCATCAGCTGATGGTCAACGGCTTCGTCATGGTCGGCGCGATCCTGCTCAACAAGTCGCCGGTCAACCTGACGCAGGTGACGCCGATCGCCCGCCTCACCGCCGAGGCCGAGGTCATCGTCGTGCCGACGGAGTCGCCGCTCAAGAGCGCCAAGGACCTGGCCGAGCGCCTGAAGGCCGACCCGGCCAAGGTGACTTGGGCCGGCGGCTCGGCCGGCGGCACCGACCACATCCTCGCCGCGCTGTTCGCGCAGGCGGTCGGAGCGGACGCCAAGAAGATCAACTACATCCCATTCTCGGGCGGCGGCGAGGCCCTGGCTGCCATGCTCGGCGGGCGCGTCACCGCCGGCGTCTCCGGCTATGGCGAGTTCGAGGGCCAGATCAAGGCCGGCAAGCTGCGCGTGCTCGCGGTCTCCTCGGGCAAGCGCCTCGAAAACGCGCCGGACGCCCCGACCCTCAAGGAACAGGGCATCGAGCTCGAGCTGCTGAACTGGCGCTCCGTCGTCGCTCCTCCCGGCCTCTCGGCCGAGCAGACCAAGGCTCTGACCGACACGGTCGAGAAGATGGTCAAGTCGAAGGAGTGGCAGGAGATCCTCAAGGCCCGAGGCTGGGACGATTCCTTCCTGGCCGGCGCCGCCTTCGACAGCTTCCTGAAGGGCGAGATCGAGCGCGTCTCCAAGGTGATGACCGAAGTCGGGCTGGTGAAGTAAACCGACCGGCACCGTCGATATCTCGGGGGGCCGGGCAACCGGCCCCTTTCTCAACGCCAGAAGCGCCTCCAACTCTTCTCCCGTCGCCTTGTCGCCGCGCGAACCGGAGCCGCTTCGCCCAACAATGCGCGAAGGCGCCAGCCTCCACCAGGGGAACGCCATGACGAACGAGACCCGCACGCAAGGCGCCGACAAACCGGCCCTGATCGTGGGCGTGCTGCTGCTGATCGTCGCCGCCCTGATCGGCTATGACGCCTCGCAGCAGACCATCACGTCGAATTACGGCGTCGGCCCCACCGCCATGCCCTATGTCGTGGCTGCCGGATTGACCATTCTCGGGCTGGCGCATTTCGTCGTCGCCTTCCGCGAAGGGCTGCCGAAGCCCGATGCTGCCGACGGTACGGCCCTGCTCTGGATCGCGGGCGGGCTCATCTTCCTGATCGCCTGCATCGGGCTCGGCGGCGGCTTCGTCATCGCCATCGCGGTCGTCTTCGCCTGCACGGCGCGCGGCATGGGGCGGCGGGCGCTTGCCGTCGATGCCGCGATCGGCTTCGTGCTCGGCCTCGCAATCTTCCTCGTCTTCGCCAAGGTCCTGACGCTGATTTTGCCGGCGGGACCGCTCGAACAACTCTTCCTCTGAGGCGGGCCGGATACGATGGAAACGCTGCTTTCGCTTCTCCACGGCTTCACGGTCGCGCTCGAACCCTCGAAGCTGCTGTTCTGCCTGATCGGCGTCTTTCTCGGCACCGCGGTCGGGGTGCTGCCCGGCATCGGCCCGGCGCTGACGGTCGCGCTCCTGCTGCCGGTCACCTTCAAGCTTGACCCCGCCGGCTCGCTCATCATGTTCGCCGGCATCTATTACGGCGGCATGTATGGCGGCTCGACCACCGCGATCCTGCTCAATGCGCCGGGCGAGAGCGCCTCGCTGGCCACCGCGCTCGAAGGCTCGAAGATGGCCAAGGCGGGGCGCGGCGGCCCGGCGCTGGCGACGTCCGCCATCGGCTCCTTCGTCGCCGGCCTGATCGCGACAATCGGCCTCGCCTTCCTGGCGCCGTGGCTGGTCGAGGTCGCGGTGAAATTCGGCCCCTGGGACTATTTCGCGCTGATGATCGTCGCCTTCGTCACGGTCTCGGCGACCTTCGGCGACTCGCCGCTGCGCGGGCTGACCAGCCTGTTCATCGGCATCGCGCTCGGCCTCATCGGCATCGACAAGCTGACCGGGCAGGCCCGCCTGACCTTCGGCGTGCCGGAGCTGCTCAACGGCGTTGAGGTGACCACGCTGGCCGTCGGCCTGTTCGCGGTGGGCGAGGCTTTCTACGTCGCCTCCAAGCGCTCCCACGCTCCGGAGGAGATCATCCCGATCAAGGGCTCGCTCTGGATGACCAAGCAGGACTGGAAGCGCTCCTGGGCGCCGTGGTTGCGCGGCACCGCCTTCGGCTTCCCGATCGGCGCGCTGCCCGCCGGCGGCGCGGAGGTGCCGACCTTCCTCAGCTACTCGACCGAGAAGCGGCTCTGCAAATATCCCGACGAATTCGGCAAGGGCGCGATCGAGGGCGTCGCGGGGCCGGAAGCCGCCAACAACGCCTCCGCCGCCGGCACGCTGGTGCCGTTGTTGACGCTCGGCCTGCCGACCTCGGCGACCGCCGCGATCATGCTGGCGGGCTTCCAGCAATACGGGCTCAACCCCGGCCCGCTGCTCTTCGCCGAGAAGCCGGACCTGGTCTGGGGCCTGATCGCCTCGCTGTTCATCGCCAACGTCATGCTGGTGATCCTGAACCTGCCCCTGATCGGGCTCTGGGTCAGGCTGCTGGCGATCCCGCAGCCCTGGCTCTATGCCGGCATCGTCGTCTTCGCGACGATGGGCACGCTCGCGGTCAACGGCTCGCCGGTCGAGCTCGCCATGCTCTTCATCTTCGGCTTCATCGGCTATCTGATGAGGCGCTACGATTATCCGGTCGCGCCGATGGTGGTCGGGCTCATCCTCGGGCCGATGGCGGAGCAGCAATTGCGGCGCGCCCTGCAGATCAGCCTCGGCGACCCGATGATCCTGCTGGAGAACCCGATCTCGGCGACGCTGCTCGGCATCGCCGCGCTCGCCCTAATCGCACCCTTCGCGATGAAGGGGCTGAACCGGTTCAAGGCCTCGGAGGACTGACCAGGCCGAGCCTGAACAGGCTCTCCCCGGTCGCGACCAGCGCTTCCGCCGCCGGTCGCGGCTGCCAGCCGAGCATGGCGATCGCCTTGGCGCTCGTCGCGGTCTTCTTCCGTCCGAGCTCGGGCGTCGCAGCCTGACGCGCCGTAGCGCTGAAGCGGGCGACGAGGCGCACCAGCCAGTTCGGCAGCACGACGGTCGAGACGCGGTCTGCGCGCTGGCCGAGCCCCGCCTTCAGCGCCTCGGCGATGGCCCGCATCGTCATGAAGTCGCCGGCCGTGGCCAGGAAGCGCTCGCCGGCGGCGGCAGGGTCGGTCATCGCGCGCAGATGCAGCTCGGCGACATCGCGCACGTCGACCACGCCGAACATGAGCTGCGGCACCGCGCGGAGCTTGCCCTCGAGCATGGTCCGGATCAGCACGATCGAGGCCGAGAGATCCGGCCCGAGCAGCGGGCCGAAGATGCCGACCGGGTTGACGACGGCGAGCTCCAGCCCCTGCCCCTCGCCATCGACGAAATCCCAGGCGGCCTTCTCGGCCAGCGTCTTCGATTTCGGATAGGCGGCGAGCCCCGGTGCGGCGGGATCGGTCCAGTCGCGCTCGTCATAGGGGTGGTCGAGCGGGCGCCCATAGCCGATCGCAGCGAAGGACGAGGTCAGGACCACGCGCCGGATGCCGGCGCGATGCGCGGCGCGCAGCACGCGCAAGCTGCCTTCGCGGGCCGGCTTGATCAGCTCGTCCTCGTCGCGCGGCGCCGCCGTCAGAAGCGGCGACGCGACATGCAGCACATGGGAGCAGCCCGCGACGGCCGCGTCCCAGCCCGCATCGGCCGTCAGATCAGCGATCACGACCTGAAGCCGCCCGTCGAGCTCGGCTCCCGCAGCGGCCAGGGCGGCCCGCAGGCCGGCCTCGCGCGCCGGCGAGCGCAAGGTCGTGCGGACGTCGTAGCCGGCCTTCAGCAAAGCGAGGATGCAATGGCCGGCGAGAAAGCCGGAGCCGCCTGTCACAAGAACGGTCTGGCGGGTCATGCCGAGTCTTTCCATCGCAGGGAGGAAGGGCGGTCAAACACGCTGTGCTTCGCAGTCATTCAGGGACATAAACCCTCCGCCATCGAAGAAAAAAGGCCGGCGGATAATCCACCGGCCTTTCCGAATTCCTTGCAGTGCGGAGCCGCACCGCACGGCTGCGTCAGAGCGTATGACCGCGCTTGCGCATCTCCTGCGAGAAGCGGTCGAACAGGTAGTTGCTGGTCTGGACGCTCCAGGGCTCGAGCTCCTTGAAAAGCGCCTGCATCGCCTCGGAGCGCAGGCTGGTGTAGCGCTTGCCGACATCCGAGTTGAAGAAGGCCGAAACCGCCTTGAGATCGGCCTCGGTCATCTTGCTGGCGAAGATCGCGGCGGCGGTCTTCGTCATCTCCTCGGCGCGCCTGTCGGCCTCCGGCTTCAGCTCGGCGACGACGGCTTCCATGTCCTTCTTCGCCTCCGGCCTCGTCGCGATGAGCTGCTTTGCGCTCTCCTCGAACTCGCGGTAGATATTGTCGATATTCTGCGTGACGCCGGTCAGAGTCATGACCTCGCGGGCCGCCTGCAGATGGCTCGGCGCCAATGCCGGCGCCTGGGCGAAGGCGGGAGCGGCGCAGATGAGCGCCAGGCCCAGAAGCGCGCTGGCGAGAGAGTGGCGGATCATACGTTCAAAACCCCTTCGTCGTTGAGGAGCCGACCGGAGCCCGGCTGCGCCTCCGGACCCGCGGCCCGATCTCGTTCGCGCGTTCCTTAGCGTGGATCGCGCCGGAATGGAATCACTCGATCCGGCCGAGCAGCTTCAGCCCCTCGGTGCCGGCCAGGATGGCCCCCGTCGCGAGGCCGATAAACAGGCCGTGCTCGACCACGCCCGGAACCGTGTTGAGAGCCTGAGCCAACAATTCCGGCTGATCGATGGCGCCGAGATGGGCGTCGAGGATGAAATGACCGCCATCGGTCAGGAGCGTGCTTCCATCCGGACGCAGGCGCAGCTTCAGTTCTCCAGCCGCGCCGGACGCCGCGATCGCAATCGCGACCGCCCGCCGCGTCGCCTCCAGCCCGAAGGGCACGACCTCGATCGGCAGGGGAAAGCGGCCGAGCCGCGGCACGAGCTTGCCGTCATCGGCGATGACGATCATCCGCGCTGAAGCCGCCGCGACGATCTTCTCGCGCAGCAATGCCGCGCCGCCGCCCTTGATCAGGCGCAGTTGCGGATCGACCTCGTCGGCACCGTCGACCGTCAGGTCGAGTTCGGGCGTCTCGTCGAGGGTCGACATCGGGATGTTCAGGGAGAGGGCCTGGGCCTGCGTCGCCTCCGAGGTCGCGACGCAGATGATTTCGAGCCCCTCGGCCACGCGCCGGCCGAGCAGATCGACGAAATGCTTGGCGGTCGAGCCCGTTCCGAGCCCCAGCCGCATGCCGGGCCGCACCAGGTCGAGCGCGCGGGCGGCGGCCTGCTTCTTCAGTTCGTCGGCGTTCATCGTCCTGCCCGGGCGTCGGTTTGAGCGAGTGGTTGATTTGAGAAGGTCAGACCCATCCGCAACGGATGACGGCGCCCTCCTGCCGCGCCGGAGCGCGAGAGTCCAGCCCTTTAAAGTCCAGCCTTGCGGCCCGCCACTGCGCTATTTCGCCTGGGGCGTGCACACCGTCTTGTCGTCGAAGACGTAGCAGATGCTCATCTCGCCGGTGCGCAGGTTGACGCGGAAGATGCCGCCCTCCTTCTCGTGGCGGGAGGGCATCAGCCCGTATTCGCCCGGCGTCTGCGGCCCCGCCCCTTCGCCGGCCGGGAAGCAGATGGTGATGCCGACACCGCCTTCCTTAAGCTGGAACTGGCAGGCGCCGACCTCCCCTGTCGCCCTCTCGATCCGGTAGACGCGGTTGAGATCGTTCTGTGGCGCCGGCGCGAACTCGAAATTGCCGGCGAAAGCGGGGCCGGCGACGACAAGCGACAGGAAGGACCAGCGCAGGGCGCGCGCGCCGCGCAGCGGCAGCTTCTCGACCATCTTCGACATCACAAGGTTCCCTGCCGCGCCGACCTGCGGCGAATCGAGCGCAGGATAGCATCTTGCCGGGCGGATTTGAGGTGGCGTCTGGCCGGGTTGCGCCCGACGCGCTTGCCAAGCCGGAGCGAAAAACCTTTAAGCGATCGCCATGCGGCCGGATCAGTCGGCCTGAGGGAAAACGCGACCATGAGCCTCGCCCCCATCGTCGTCTTCGATCTCGACGGCACCCTGGCCGAGACGGCGCCCGACATCATGCGCACGCTCAACGTCATCCTCACGCGGGAAGGCCTGCCGGCCCTGCCCTATGAGCGGGCCCGCGAACTGGTCGGCGCGGGCGCGCGCGCGCTGATCGAGCGCGGCTTCAAGGTCTCGGGCCGCCCGCTCGACGCGGAGACGCTGGAGCGCCTCTTCCAGGACTTCCTGACGATTTACGCGCAGGACGTCGCCTCCAGCAGCCATCTCTTCGACGGCGTGCTCGGCGCGATGGACGCCTTGACCGGCGAGGGCTATGCGCTCGCCGTCTGCACCAACAAGCCGATCCTGCACACGCGGCTGATCCTCGACCATTTCGGCATCGCCGACCGCTTCGCCTCGGTGGCGGGGCGCGACACCTTCCCCTTCTTCAAGCCCGATCCGCGCCATCTCACCCTGACGATCGAGGCGGCGAAGGGCGATCCGAAGCGCGCCGTGATGATCGGCGATTCGCGCACCGACATCGCAACCGCCCGCGCTGCCGGCATCCCCTCGATCTGCGTGCCCTTCGGCTATACCGACGTGCCGATCGAGACGCTGGAGCCGGATTTCATCATCCAGCATTTCGACGAGCTTCCCGCCGCCGTCGCGCGCGCCCTCGATCCGGTGGCGATCGCGTCCTGAGCGCAGAACCGTCCTTGACGGCACCGGGCGCGCCGACTAGGAGAGGCCCGTCCGGGCGATTAGCTCAGCGGTAGAGCACTCCCTTCACACGGGAGGGGTCACAGGTTCGATCCCTGTATCGCCCACCATTTCTTCCCGGATGTCCCCGCCTCGATTGCGTACTGCCCGGCAGGACGCCGCGCGGGCGCGCGTCATCGCGCTTGGCGAGAGGCTGGATGTCTCCGGAGCCGGCAGTCTGGATTGAACCGGGAACGCCCCCGGCTCCCTTGTTTTCCGCCTGTGCCGCACCACCTCGAATCAAGGATCGCGCCGCCGGGTTTTCAGCAATCTCGCGACGCCGCTC
>NZ_JBFRDQ010000089.1:0-61897 GCF_052113865.1 Allobosea sp. TAB14
CGGGCGAGCAGGCCAATGGCATCGACGAGATGAGCCAGGCGGTGGCGCATCTCGACGAGATGACGCAGGCCAATGCGGCGCTGGCCGAGCAGAGCGCGGCCTCGGCCGGCTCGCTCTCGGGCCGGATCGGCCAGCTCAACGACCTCGTCGCGACCTTCCGCACCGGCCGCGAGGCGGCCGGGCAGTCCGCCTCTCCGCAAGCCCATGCGGCGGCGCCCGCCCGCCCGGCGAAGGTGGCCTCTGCCGTCCCGGCCGCCACCGCGCCCGAGCCGGCSCGGCTGCGCCAGCTCGCCGAGGCCGCCTTCGTCCAGTCCCGGACCGCCCCGGCCCCCCGCAAGGTCGCCAATGGCCGCGCCATCGACACCGGATGGGAAGAGTTCTGAGGGAGCCCGGCCTTCAAGGCGCTCCGTCACAAACACAAACGGCGCCGAAAGGCGCCGTTTTCGTTTCCAGCAATCGCCGGAGCTTTCCGATTTTTACGTAGGACCTCTCCGTCATCCGGGGCTTGGCCCGGGATCCATGCCGGAGTGCTTCCGGGAAGGTTCGGGCATGGATCCCGGATCTCCGCTTCGCTCCGTCCGGGACGACATGCTGTTTCGCTCGAAACAGCATGTTCTCGATGTCACCCCGGCAGCCGGTAATCCTTGAACATCTCGCGCAGCACCGTCTTCTGGATCTTGCCGGTTGCGGTATGCGGAATGGCCTCGACCAGCACGACATCGTCCGGCAGCCACCATTTCGCGATCTTGCCGGTCATGAAAGCGAGCATCTCGTCCTTGCTCGGCGTGCGGCCCGCCTTCGGCACGATCACCAGCAGCGGCCGCTCGTCCCATTTCGGATGGGCGACGCCGATCACCGCCGCCTCCGCCACGTCGGGATGGCCGACAGCGAGGTTTTCCAGATCGATCGAGGAGATCCACTCGCCGCCGGATTTGATCACGTCCTTCGAGCGGTCGGTGATCTGCATGTAGCCAGCGGGATCGACGGTGGCGACATCGCCGGTGTCGAAGAAGCCGAGATCGTCGAGGACCTCCTCATCGCGCTTGAAATAGGCACCGGCCACGGCCGGGCCACGCACCTTCAGCCGGCCGAAGGTCTTGCCGTCCCAGGGCAGGTCCCGCCCGGCATCGTCGGTGAGGCGGAACTCCACCGTGAAGGGCGGATGGCCCTGCTTGACCTTGAGATCGTAGAGCTTCTCGCCCTCGAGCTCCTGATAGACCGGTTTGACCGAGCAGAACGACCCGAGCGGGCTCATCTCGGTCATGCCCCAGGCATGGGCGACGGTGACGCCGTATTTGCGCTCGAAGGCTTCCGTCATCGCGCGCGGGCAGGCCGAACCGCCGATGACGACGCGCTTCAGCGTCGAAAGCTTGCCGTTCGTCGCCTCCAGATGCTGCAAAAGCCCGAGCCAGACCGTCGGCACCGCCGCCGTCATGGTCACGCCCTCATCCTCCAGCAATTGGTGCAGCGAGGGACCGTCGAGCTTGGCGCCCGGCATCACCAGCTTGGCCCCGGTCATCGGCGCCGAATAGGCCAGCGACCAGCTATTGGCATGGAAGAGCGGCACCACCGGCATCACCGTGTCGCGCGACGACAGCCCCATATAATCCGGCGCGGCGCAGGCCAGCGCGTGCAGCACGTTCGAGCGGTGCGAATAGAGCACGCCCTTCGGCCCGCCTGTCGTGCCCGAGGTGTAGCAGAGCCCGGCCGCCGTGTTCTCGTCGAAATCCGCCCAGGCGAAATCATCGTCGGCCTCGGCCAGCCACTCCTCATAGGGGACCGCGCCCCTGAGCGTGCATGGCTGCATGTGAGCCGCATCGGTGAGGATGATGAAGCGTGCAATGCTGGGCAGCTTCTCCTGAATCGCCTCGATCATCGGCACGAAGGTCAGGTCGAGGAACATCAGCCGGTCCTCTGCATGGTTCACGATCCAGGCGATCTGCTCCGGGAACAGCCGCGGATTGACCGTGTGGGTGATCGCGCCGATGCCGCTGATGCCATACCAGAGCTCGAGATGGCGGTCGCTGTTCCAGGCCAGCGTCGCCACGCGGTCGCCGATCCCGATGCCTGCGCGCTGCAGGCGCTTGGCCACTCGCAGCGCGCGGCTCCTGATTTCGGCATAGGGACGGCGCCGGAGCGTCCCGTCCTCGACCGCGCGGSTSACGACCTCGCGSGTGCCGTGCTGGACGGCGGCATGGTCGATGATGCGATGGAGCAGAAGGGGCCAGTTCTGCATCAGGCCGAGCATGGTCGTTTCTCCCGGGCGTCATCTGTTTTGCCGGCAGGATAGCGACGGCTTCCGCGGAAAGTGAAGTGAGCCCTTTGGACGCCCGGTCCGGTACAGCCCCCAGGAGCGTGACCTTCACTTTGCGTAAGGTAAGACGCATGGCGATCTCGCCTGACCGGTCGAGATGGTTTAGGTCTGATCCGTCATTCGTCGGGGTATGCTTTTTTGTCAGCGACCAAGCCCGTGCCGCAAGCCTCGTCCGAGGCCGACCGCGTCTGGTTCCGCGTCATGCGGCTGCATCAGCGCATGCTGACGCAGATCACGGCGCGCATCCGCACCATCGGCCTTTCGATTCCGCAATTCGACCTGCTCTCGACGCTGACCGAACAGGAAGGCATCAGCCAGAGCGAGCTTGCCGAACGGCTCTACGTCACCAAGGGCAATGTCTCCGGCCTGGTCGACCGGCTGGTGCAGGCCGGACTGGTCGAGCGCCGCGCCATCGCCGGTGACCGGCGCTCCTACGCCATGCACCTGACGCCGGAAGGCCGCCGCCTCGCCGAGAGGGGGATCGCCATCCAGCGCGATTTCGTCGCGAGCACGCTGGGCAAGCTCGCGCCGCAAGAACTCTCCGAGCTCGACCGCCTCATCGTGCTCTGGCGCGATCTCGCCCGCGCCGCGGATGCTCCCTGACGATACGCCCCGAGGATGCCGCGTGAGGTTGCTGCCGTGCCTGCCACCATCGACCTGACCACATCCGCGACCGCGTTGCGCAAGGCGCTTCTGGCCCGGCGCTTCAGCGCCGCCGATTTGCTGGAGGCGAGCCTCGCCCGCATCGACGCGCTGAACCCGCGCCTCAATGCCGTGGTGGCTGAGGATCGCGAGGCGGCCCGCGCCATGGCCAAGGCTTCCGATGCCCGCATCGCCGCCGGCTCCGCACGCCCGCTCGAGGGCTTGCCGATCACGATCAAGGACGCCTTCGACGTCGCCGGCCGGCCCTCCTCCGGCGGTCTGCCGGCCTATCGCGAGCGCATCCCGACCGAGGATGCCGCAGCAGTCGCAAGGCTGCGCGCCGCCGGCGCCGTCATCATCGGCAAGACCAATGTCCCGGTCTTCTCCGGTGATTTCCAGAGCTACAATCCCGCCCATGGCGTGACGAACAACCCCTGGGACGAGGCCCGCTCTCCCGGCGGCTCSTCCGGCGGMGCGGCRRYCGCGGTCGCGACCGGCATGWSYGCYTTCGAGCTCGGCTCCGAYCTCGGCAGTTCGATCCGCTGGCCGGCCCATGCTTGCGGCGTCTTCGGCCTGAAGACGAGCTGGGGGCTGGTCTCGACCTGGGGTGCGATCCCGCCACCGCCCGAACGGCGCACCGCGCGCAATGTCGATCTGATGGTCGCAGGGCCGATCACGCGCGCGGCCGAGGACCTCGACCTCATCCTGCCGGTGATCGCCGGTCCGCGTAACGTCGCGCTTGCCTGCCCGCCCCTGCCGGAGCCGCGAGCCCGAAGCGCCAGGGGCCTGCGTGTCGCGCTCTGGGCCGAGGATTCCTTCGCGCCGGTCGACCGGGAGATTTCCGAGGCCGTGCGCGAGGCCGCGCGCCGATTGGCTGAAGCCGGCGCCGTCATCGACGAGACGGCCCGCCCCTCGGTCAGCCTTGCCGACGCCTTCGAGGTCTACGCGCTGCTGAACCACGCGGTCGTCGCCTATGGCCTGCCGCCGAAGGTGCGCGCCCGCATCCAGGCGCAGGCCTCGCGCTTCAGCCCGGGCGACCTCTCGCATCAGGCGCTGCAGGCGCGCGGCGCCCGGATGACGCCCGGCCTCTACCACCATCTCGCCCAGCGCCGGCTTGCCCAGAAGCGGCAATGGGCCCGCTTCTTCACGCGCTACGATGTCGTGCTCTGCCCGCCTGCCCCCGTCRCCGCGATCCCGCATGATCACAGCCCGGACATCCATGCCCGCCGCCTGATCGTGAACGGMGAGCCKCGCCCCTATCTCGATTTCCTGCTCTGGGCCKCRCTCGCSACYGGCGCMGACCTGCCKGCGCTCTGCGCGCCGGTCATGCAATCGCGTGAGGGCCTGCCCCTCGGCGTTCAGATCATCGCGCCCTTCGGGGAAGACCGCACCGCGATCGCCGTCGGCGCGATGCTGGAAGAGGCCGGAAGCCGCTTCACCCCGCCACCGCTCGCGCGCTGAGGCGCCGTTCACGCGCCGGCGCCGCAGGCCTTTACGCCGCCGGGCGCATTGCAGCAGAGTCTGCGGTCCCCTGCGCCGAAATCGCTCAACATTTGCGGACATTCAGGCGTATGGTGGCAAGTATTCTCAACAGGGACCGGGAGCCCCATCATGTTGTCGAACGTCGCCGTCAGGGACATCGAGACCCTCGTCCATCCCTACACCAACCTCGCGACCCACCGCGAGAACGGCCCGCTGGTGCTGGAAAGCGGCAAGGGCATCTACGTCTACGATTCGACCGGCAAGGAATATATCGAGGGCATGGCGGGGCTCTGGTGCACCTCGCTCGGCTACTCCAACCAGGAGCTGATCGAGACCGCCTACGAGCAGATGAAGAAGCTGCCCTTCACGCACATCTTCGGCGGCCGCAGCCATGACCCGGCGATCGAGCTGGCCGAGAAGCTGAAGGAGATCGCCCCGGTTCCGATCTCCAAGGTGTTCTATGGCGCCTCCGGCTCGGATGCGAACGACACCCAGGTCAAGATCGTCTGGTATCTCAACAACGCGCTCGGCCGCCCGCAGAAGAAGAAGATCATCTCGCGGCTGAAGGGCTATCACGGCGTCACCGTCGCCTCGGCGTCGCTGACCGGCCTGCCGAACAACCATATCGATTTCGACCTGCCGCTGCCCGGCATCCTGCACACCTCCTGCCCGCACCATTACCGCTTCGCCGAGCCCGGCGAGAGCGAGCAGGACTTCTCCTCGCGCCTCGCCGCCGAGCTCGAGGAGATGATCCTGCGCGAGGGGCCGGATACGGTCGCCGCCTTCATCGCCGAGCCGGTGATGGGCGCCGGCGGCGCGATCATCCCGCCGGAGGGCTATTTCGAGAAGGTCAACGCCGTCCTCGCCAAATACGACATCCTCTTCATCTCGGACGAGGTCATCACCGGCTTCGGCCGCACCGGCAAGATGTTCGGCACCGAGACCTACGGCATGGCGGCCGACTCGATCTCGCTCGCCAAGCAGATCACCTCGGCCTATTTCCCGCTCAGCGCCGTGATGATGAACGACAAGATCTACGACGTTCTCGTCGATCAGAGCCGCAAGATCGGCACCTTCGGCCACGGCAACACCTATGCCGGCCACCCGGTCGGCTGCGCCGTCGCGGTGAAGACGCTGGAAATCTACCAGCGCGAAAAGATCGTCGACCATGTCGCCAAGGTCGCTCCGACCTTCCTGCGCCGCCTCGACAAGCTCGCCGAGCACCCCCTCGTCGGCGAGGCGCGCGGCGTCGGCCTGATCGGTGGCGCCGAGCTGGTCAAGGACAAGCAGACCAAGGCCTCCTTCGAGGTCAAGAAGGGCGTCGGCGCCAAGGCCGTCTCCTTCGCGCTGCAGGAAGGCCTGATCACCCGCGCCATGGGTGACCGTCTCGCCTTCTGCCCGCCGCTCGTCATCTCCGAGGCGGAGATCAACGAGATGTTCGACCGCTGCGAGCGCGCCCTCGACAAGACCCTGGCCTGGGCCAAGGGCGAAGGGCTGCTGGCGGCCTGACGACTCGGGCTCCGCGACAAACAGCAAAGGGCCGGGCGCCAAGCGCCCGGCCCTTTCCGATTCGTTCAGCAATATGGCCGAATGTGATGAGCCGGCACAAATTGCCTTGAATGGATCACGATCGCGCCCTGCCGCCGTCCCGATCCCGCATCAGGCTCCCTTGGGTCGGCAGGCGAAAGCCTTTCGACATCGGACCATCAGTGAAGTCAGGAGCCATGATTCACCTCGACGCGCGTTCCCAGACCCAATCTCGCAAGGGCTTTCACGACGCCTCCGCCCGTGAGACCTATGCATCGCGTTTCCGCCCGATCGCGATTCAGGCCGTTGCGGCCGGAACCCGGCAGAGCTCACCTGCGTTGAGGAAGTTGGATGATGAGCGCAGGGCAGAGTTGCCCGGCGTCCTTCGCCACGGTTTCGACGACTGAGACCTCCTGTTTCGAGACTCTCTTTTGACCCAATAAACTGACCGGCGCGGAGCCTCTCCCGCCGGTCTTTTTCTGTTCGGCAGGAGCTGAAAACAAAAATGGCGGGCGCCACAGGCACCCGCCATCGAAAATGCGATCGCGCGGAGCGTCAGATCACGACCACCTTGGCGCCGACCGGAACGCGGTTGAACAGGTCGATCACGTCGATATTGCGCATCCGGATGCAGCCGGAGGAGGCCGAACGGCCGATCGTCTCCGGCTCGTTGGTGCCGTGGATGCGATAGAGCGTGTCGTGGCCATTCTGGTAGAGGTAGAGCGCGCGGGCGCCGAGCGGATTTTCCGGCCCGCCGGTCATGCCGCCCGCCACCGGCTTCAGATGCGGCCAGCGCTTGACCATTTCGGCCGGCGGCGTCCAGCGCGGCCACTCGGCCTTGCGCTGCACCACGGCCTCGCCGGTCCAGCCATAAGCCTCGTCGCCGGTGGCGACGCCGTAGCGGATCGCCTTCTTGTTCGGCAGCACGAGATAAAGGAACTTTTCCTTGGTATCGATGTAGATCGTGCCGGGCGGCTGGCCGGTCGGATCGCTGATCTCGTAGGGGAGATAGGGGAGATAGGTGTCGAACTTCGGAACCAGCGCGATATATTCGGCATCGCGGGCGGAGAGCTCCGGAGCGGCGACGCTCTTGTACTGGCAGGCACCCAGAAGGGCCGACAGCGCCAAGGCAACGAAAACGGTCTTCTTCATAGTCCCCACCCGAGCGACCCGCAGGCAGCCTTTATGATGAATCAAACGTTAACGCTTCGTATCGCCGATGCTTGGCCTGCAAGGCGCAGGGAGCGATGGTCGCGCGCAGAACTAGGCTCCAAACGGGCATGGCGCAATCTTGTTCCGGACATGGCGGCCGCAACAGCGATGAACGTGGCAAAGTGGTCACGGTTTTGCGCTTGAATGGCGCTGCCACCGGATAGAGACCTTTGACGACCCTCCTCATCACCCACCCCGCCAGCCTGCTCCATGCCATGCCCCCGGGCCACCCCGAACGGCCCGACCGGCTGCGGGCGATCGAGCGCGCCCTCGAAGCCGAGCGATTCGCGCCGCTGATTCGCCTCGAGGCGCCACTCGGCACGATCGATCAAGTGGCGCTCTGCCACCCGCCGGCCTATGTGCAGGCGATCCTCGACGCCTCCCCGCAGGAGGGCTTCGTCCAGCTCGACGCCGACACGACCATGTCGCCCGGCACGGTCGAGGCTGCCTTGCGCGGCGTCGGCGGCGCCATCATGGCGGTAGACGAGGTGATGTCGGGCAAGGCGCGCAACGCCTTCAGCGCCATGCGCCCGCCCGGCCACCATGCCGAGCGCGAGCGCGCCATGGGCTTCTGCTTCTTCAACAGTGCGGCGATCGCGGCCCGGCACGCGCAGAAGGTCCATGGCGCCGAACGCGTCGCCATCGTCGACTGGGACGTTCATCACGGCAACGGCACGCAGGACATCTTCTGGGACGATGCCAGCGTGCTCTACGCCTCCTCGCACGAGATGCCGCTCTATCCCGGCACCGGTGCCCCATCCGAGCGCGGCAGCCACGGCACCATCGTCAATGCCGCGCTCGCGCCCGGCGACGGTTCGGATCAATTCCGCGAGGCCTTCGAGATCGCGATCCTGCCGCGGATCGAGGCCTTCCRRCCCGAYCTCGTSATCRTCTCSGCCGGCTTCGAYGCGCATTGGCGCGACCCGCTCGCCAACATCAAYCTGSKCGARRGYGATTTCGCCTGGGCGACSCAGAAGCTGATGGATTTCGCCGACAGGCACGCGAACGGCCGCCTCGTTTCCATCCTGGAAGGCGGCTACGACCTTGAGGGCCTGGCGACATCGACGGCCGCGCATGTCGGCGCGTTGATGGGAAGCTGACGAAGCTCCTCGCCCGGCGGCCTCCGGCCGTCATTCTCGGGCCGCGTGCGGCCCCGAGAATCTCTTTGCGGAAGTGTCTCCGGTACGGGGCCCATCTCGTCTCGAGATGCCCGGGTCGAGCCCGGGCACGACGGCTAAAATGGCTGCGCGCCTTCACTCCAGCGGCTGCGTATCCGCGATCTCGATACCGAAACCRCTCAGACCCACGAAGGAGCGCGGCGAGGAGGCGAGGTTGACGATCGAGGCGACGCCGAGATCGCGCAGGATCTGCGCGCCGAGGCCCACCTCGCGCCATTGCTGGCTGCGCAGCGCGTCCGAGCCTTCCTCTTCGACGCTCTTGATCGGCACGCCGGCGGTGCCGTCGCGCAGATAGATCAGCACGCCCCGCCCGTCCTGCTGGAAGCGCCGCAATGCGCACTGGATCGAGCTCGCGCCCCCCAGCACATCGGCGACGACATCGGCGCGATGCAGCCGCGCCGGCACCTTCTCACCATCGCCGAGCTTGCCCATCACGAAGGCGAAATGCTGCGTGTCGTCGAAGGGCGTGATGTAGACATGGCCGGTCATCTCKCCGAACKCGGTCTTGACCGGGAAGGAATGCACCCGCTCGACSAGCTTYTCGCGCRMYTGSCGRTAAGCGATCAGMTCGGCGACCGTGATCTGCTTGAGGCCGTGCTTCTGCGCGAAGGCGGCGATCTGCGCGCCCTTCATCACCGTGCCGTCGTCATTGGCGAGCTCGCAGATCACGCCGACCTGCGGCAGGTCGGCGAGCTTGCATAGGTCGACGGCCGCTTCGGTATGGCCCGAGCGCATCAGCACGCCGCCATCCTTGGCGATCAGCGGGAAGACATGGCCGGGCCGAACGAAATCGGCGGCGCCCATATTGCCATTGGCAAGCGCGCGAACCGTGTTGGTGCGCTGCTCGGCCGAGATGCCGGTGGTCAGCCCATGCTTGACGTCGACCGTGATGGTGAAGGCGGTGCCGAGCGGCGCGTCGTTCGRAGACACCATCGGGTCGAGCCGCAGGCGACGCGCCTCGCTCGCCGTCAGCGGCGCGCAGACGATGCCGCAGGTGTTGCGGATGATGAAGGCCATCTTCTCCGGCGTGCAGAGCGAGGCTGCGACGATGAGATCGCCCTCATTCTCGCGATCGTCGTCATCGGTGACGATGACGATCTCGCCGCGGGCGAAGGCTTCGATGGTCTCGGTGACATTGTTGAACATGGCAGCCTCGCGCGGCCCGGATAGGCCGAGGAAATCATTGGGGGTAACGGAGCCGCCCGTGACGGCGGCGATACGCTCGGCGCTTTCCCGCGAGATCCAGGCAGCCGGATCGTTGCACAGCGCCGTCACGCTGGCCGGCGACAGGCCGACCTGCTTGGCAAAGGCGCTGCGCGCGATCTTGTTCTGCCGGAGCCAGGCGTGGAGCTTCATGCCGGCAAGCTAATACGCCGACGCTTCATCTGCAATGAATGAGTGCTGCATTTTCAGTATTGCTGAAATGCAAGTTCTCTGGCGCGTCATGTTCGGGCTTGCCCCGAGCATCTCATGACGAGGAAGGCTCTCGTACCAGAGCCCCTTTTCGGCCAGAGATTCTCGGGTCTGCGCTTCGCTTCGCCCGAGAATGACGGCGATGTCACTCCTGGAACGGCCAGCGCGGCTCGACGACGCCGACCTGCCCGCGATGGCGCAGATAATGGTCCGCCAGCACGCAGGCGACCATCGCCTCGCCCACCGGCACTGCGCGGATGCCAACGCAGGGGTCGTGGCGCCCCTTGGTGAACATCTCGGCCTCGCCGCCGGTCCGCGTCACGGTCGCGCGCGTCGCCAGGATCGAGGAGGTCGGCTTCACGGCAAAACGCGCCACGATCGGCTGGCCGGTCGAGATGCCCCCGAGGATGCCGCCGGCATGGTTGGAGAGAAAGAGCGGGCGCCCGTCATTGCCGGCGCGCATCTCGTCGGCATTCTCCTCGCCGGAGAGTTCGGCGGCGCCGAAGCCTTCGCCGATCTCGACGCCCTTCACCGCGTTGATGCTCATCAGCGCGGCCGCGATCTCGGAATCGAGCTTGGCGTAGATCGGCGCGCCCAGCCCTGCCGGCACGCCTTCCGCCACGATCTCCAGCACGGCGCCGATCGAGGAGCCGGATTTGCGGATGCCGTCGAGATAGCTCTCGAAGAAGGCGGCGGCCTTTGCGTCCGGGCAGAAGAACGGGTTGCGGCCGACCTCCTCCCAATCCCAATTGGCGCGGTCGATCTTGTGCGGCCCCATCTGCACSAGSGCRCCGCGCACSAYCATGCCYGGCACGACCTTGCGSGCRATSGCGCCGGCYGCGACSCGCATSGCCGTCTCGCGCGCCGAGGARCGMCCGCCRCCGCGATAGTCGCGGATGCCGTATTTGACGTCATAGGTGTAGTCGGCGTGACCGGGCCGGTACTTGTCCTTGATGTCGGAATAATCCTTCGAGCGCTGGYCGACATTGTCGATCATCAGCCCGATCGAGGTGCCCGTCGTCACCTGCACGCCGTCGCTCTCACGCGCGAAGACGCCCGAGACGATGCGGACCTGGTCMGGCTCCTGGCGCTGCGTSGTGAAGCGCGAYTGRCCGGGCCGGCGCCGGTCGAGATCACCCTGGATATCGGCTTCCGTCAGCGGAATCAGCGGCGGGCAGCCATCGACGACGCAGCCGATGGCTGGCCCATGGCTCTCGCCGAAGGTGGTGACACGGAAGAGATGGCCGAAGCTGTTATGCGACATGGGAGCCTGCGCGAAATCTGCGCAGGGTCTTAGTCCGTGCCGGGACCCATGGTCAAACGAAGCGAGCGGCTCAATGCCCCGCAGCCGCCTTCGCCGGCACCGCAGGCGCTCCCTCCCAGCGCGTATGCGCCGGCAGGTTCTCGCCCTTCATGATCACGGTGAGCAGGCCGATCTGGGCGTAGTCGCCGACATGGGTGTCGTAGAGCACGGTTGCGCCGGCGCCGACGCAGACGCCCTTGCCGAGCCTGACCCGGCCGACCTTCATCACCCGGTCCTCGTAGAGATGCGTCTGCAGCGCCGAATGGGCGTTGACCGTGCAGAAGTCGCCGACCTTGATGCAGTCGAACTCGGTGATGTCGGTGGAGTCGAGCCAGACGCCCTTGCCGTATTTCGCGCCGAACAGCATCAGGAACCAGGGCAGGAAAGGCGTGCCGCGCAGATAGTCGAACAGCACCTTGCCGCCGAGGCCCCAATACATCACCGCGACCGCCTCGGTGCGCATCGCCCACCAGGACCACATCGGCTTCATCACCGGCTTGTAGACGCCCATCATCAGCCATTTGACGCCTGCGCAGATCACTGCCTGCACCAGCGCGATGACGACGGCGACGCCCATGAAAGAGGTGACGAGGCCGAGCCAGTCGCCCTCGTTGATCTTCTGCTGCAGCACCATGTCGACCGCGATGGTGCCGAAGGTGATGAACAGCATCGAGGGGAAGGAGGTGTGCAGCGCCTCGAAGACGCCGCGCCCGAACTGCTTGGCGAAGGACGGCTTGTAGGTCCAGTCGGCCCCGAGATCGACCTTCTGGCGCGTCGGCAGCTTGATCGGCGGCGAACCGAACCAGGTATCGCCGGGCTGCATCCTGTCGTTCGCCGGCGGCTTCGACTTGATGCCAATCAGCACGCGGTCCGGAATGACGGCGCCCGGCGGCACGACGGCATCGTTGCCGACGAAGACCTGCTCGCCCGTGCGCGTCTCGTCGAGGCGCATATAGCCGCGCCGCATCTCCTCGTCGCCGAACACGACCTCGTCGGCGATGAAATTGCCGGCGCCGATGCCGGTCACGTCGTAGCGGCCGGAGAGGTTGGTCGAGATTTCCGCCCCGCTCCCGATCCGCGCGCCCATCAGCCGGTACCAGGCCCGCATATAGATGGTGGCGAAGAGCGACGACAGCGTCTCCAGCGTCACCTCGGTGGCCAGCGCCACCGTCCATTTGCGGGCGTAGAAGCCGGAATGGATCGAATAGGAGCCGCTCGTCACCCGCGGCAGGATCGCCCAGCGTAGCGCCGCGATCATCAGCACGGTGAAGGCGATGAGGCCGATCGCGGTCGGCCAGGTCAGGATCGGCAGGAACCAGAGATAACTGATGTCGGTCCAGCCGGCGATCCAGTAGTCGATCTTGTCGAACAGCCAGAAGGCCGGGAAGATCGGCAGCAGGCTGACCGGCGGGAGCACGATCAGCATGAAGATGTAGAAGGCCGTCATCAGCGCCCGCCGCCCCGACGAGGCCTGCGCCTGCGGCGGCAATGCGGCGACATCGACCATGCCGGTCTTGCGGCCGGGCGAACCGTCCCAGATCTCGGCCGCGCCGACATGGGTGCCGGGCGCGATGGCGGTGAGATCGGCGATCTCGGCATGGTCGCCGATCACCGCGCCATGGCCGAACACGACGGAGGCGCCGGCCGAGACGTCCTTGCCGATGGTGATGCGGCCGATCACCAGCTTGTCGCCGATCGCCTCGCCATTGGCGAAGGTGGTCTTGGTGCCGAAGGTCGAGCCCTCGCCGATCTCGATCAGGTCGATGGCGCCGGCCTCGTAATCGGAGAGGATGACGTCGCGCCCGACCTTGGCGCCGAGCAGGCGCCAGTAGAAGCGCATCACCGGCGAGCCCTGCAGCCATTTGATATGGACAAGCCCGGCGACGCGCGCCGCGAACCACCAGCGGAAATAATAGACACCCCAGAGCGGATAGACGCCGGGCTTGGTGCGCCCGAGCACGATCCATTTCAGCGCGATGGCGATGAGCCCGGTCACGACGATGATCGCGACATAGATGCCGAGCAGCGCGCCGATCTGACCGAGCAGCGACAGGTCCTCGCCCGACACGATCATGTAGGTGACGAAGACGCCGAGCCATTGCGCGGTGGAAAGCCCGATGATGACCGGCAGCACCGCCGCCTGCGCCAGCCCGCAGAGGAAGCGGCGCAGGAAGGGCGGCGGCGTGAAGGAGAGGTCCTCGCTCACCGCCGCGCCGCGCTCGTCGAGGAGCCCGGCCATCGCGCGCAGCGTGCGGGCACCGTAGACATCCTGCAGCGTGATGCCGGCATAGGCCGGCGTCTCGCGCACGATCGAGATGAAGCGGGCGGCGAGCAGCGAATGCCCACCGAGATCGACGAAGAAATCGGCCTCGAGCGGCAGGCTCGCCGCGCCGAGCACGCGCTTGGCCGCGTCCAGCAATGCCGCCTCGGTGGCGTTGCGCGGCGGCTCCTGCTCGCCATCGGCACTGGGCGCCGTGAGCGGCGCCGCCTTCAGCATCTTGCGGTCGACCTTGCCGGAAACCATGCGCGGCAGCGAGCCGACGGCCTCGAAATGCGCCGGCACCATATAGGGCGGCAGCTTCTCGCGCAGCGCGGCCCTGAGCGCCGGCCCATCGACCGCGATGCCCGGCTCCGGCACGACGAAGGCGACCAGCCGCTCGATGCCGTCATCCGTGCGCAGCACGACAGCCGCCTGCGCCACGCCGGGCTCGTCGGCGAGCTTGGATTCGATCTCGCCGAGTTCGACGCGGAAGCCGCGGATCTTGATCTGATCGTCGATGCGGCCGTGGAAGACGATATTGCCGTCGGCATCGAGGCTGACCGCGTCGCCCGAGCGGTAGAGGATCGGATCGTCGGAGCCGGCGACTCCGGAGAACGGATTCGCGATGAACTTCTCGGCGGTCAGCTCCGGACGGCCGTGATAGCCCTTGGCCACGCCGGGGCCGCCGATCAGCAATTCGCCCTGCTCGCCCGGCTGGACGAGGTGCAGGCCCTCGCTGACGACATAGGCCGTGTAGTTCGGGATCGGCCGGCCGATGGTGACCGTCTCGCCCGGCACGACCTCGGCGGCGGTGGCGACGACCGTGGCCTCGGTGGGGCCGTAGGTGTTGAGGATGCGCCGGCCCGGCCGCGACCATTTCTGCACGATCGCCGGCGGCAGCGCCTCGCCGCCGAGCAGGATGAGGCGCAGCGACGGCACGTCGGAGGGCAGGATGCCGAGCAGCGTCGGCACCGTGTCGATGACGGTGACGCCGGCCTGCTCCAGCAGCCCCGGCAGCTTCTCGGCATCGCCCATCATCTCCGGCGAGGCCACGAACAGCGTCGCGCCGACGAGATAGGGCGTCCAGATCTCCTCCATCGACAGATCGAAGGCGACGGAAGCGCCCTGGAAGACCACATCGTCGGGGCCGATGCCGTAGAACGCGTTCCCCGAGCGCAGGAAATGGCAGATGTTGCGGTGGCTGATGACGATCGCCTTCGGCGTGCCCGTCGAGCCTGAGGTGTAGATCAGATAGGCGGGGTGGTCCTTGGTCAGCCCGGCGGCGCGTGCCGGCGGCTCGACCCCGTCGGCGCCCGCGGCAAGCGCATCGGGCGTCCAGATCGTGCGGCCCGTGTCCTCGGCGCGGACGGCCCAGCCGCCGCAGGTGACGATGCCCTTGGCCTGCGCGTCGTTCAGGCAGGTCGCGATGCGCTCGACCGGCGCCTCGGCGTCGAACGGCACCCAGGCCGCGCCCGCGCGCGTGATCGCGATCTGCGCGATCAGCAGGTCGATGCCGCGCGGCATCCACAGGCCGACCATGTCGCCGGGGCCAACGCCCGCGAGGTGGAGCCCGCGCGCCTGCCGGCCGGCAGCCGCCCAGACCTCGGCGCTGCGCTCAAAGCCCGGATGGAGGGCGGGAAGCGCGGCTCCCGCATCCTTCATTCGCACCTTGCCACGCACCTTTAAACAAACCCGGAATCGACGCTCCGATGACCGCGCTATCCGGTCGAGCCCCCCGGCCGGGCAAGCCGCCGCTCCGCGCGCCCTGCTAGCACATTCCTCGTGCCAGATCATCCGTGAACCGGTGATGAATGCCGGCGCGGTAAAGCCGAGGCTCAGAGCCACTCGGCCTTGCTGCCCTCGACGACGAGCAGCTTGCCCTGCCAGATCTCGACCATGGAAGCCTTCAGCGGCGAGACCGCGCCGACGAGMGCGAGCACSGCCCGCGCCACGCCGCCATGGCTGACGATCACCGTCTCGCGCTGCAATTCCTCCAGCACCGGCCGCACCCGTTCCGCCAGCATCCGGTAGCTCTCCCCGCCGGGTGGCACGAAGCTCCATTTGTCGCGYTCGCGCAGATGCGCCTGCTCGCGCTCGGCTTTGCGGATATCGCGCCAGGTGAAACCTTCCCACGCCCCGAAGGTGAGTTCCTTCAATCGCGGATCGACGCGGTATTCTCCCGCCGGCAGGCCGAGATCGCGGCGCAGGATGTCCATCGTCTCCCGCGCCCGCTCCATCGGCGAGCAGATATAGTCGAGCGTCGCGAAGCCCGGCTCCAGCGCCTTGAGCCGCCCGGCCGCCTCCGCCGCCTGCTCGCGCCCGAGCGCGTTGAGCGGGATATCCTGCCCGCCCTGCAGCCGCCCCTCGCGATTCCAGTCGGTCTCGCCATGGCGGACGAGAATGAGCCGGTGCGGAAGCGAGAGCGGGATCATGCCCGGCTTCTGCACGCCTCGCCGGGGGAGGTCAAAAGCCTAATGCGCCCATCGGCTATGCGCAGGGCCGATCGCGACGATCCGTCGCTTTGGGTGGCCGATCGGCAACAGGCTGTGTATAGGCGGCAGGTGAGCCTCATGGCTCCGAATTCGCGGACCGCCATGCCTCCTGCCCTCACTCTCCCCGATGGCCGCCGCCTCGCGCTCGACGCGGGGCCCTTGCTCATGGGCATCGTCAACGTCACGCCGGATTCCTTCTCGGATGGCGGCTTGCTCGGCAGCGCCGAGGCGGGGGTGGCGCACGGTCTGCGGCTGGCCGAAGAAGGCGCGGCGATCGTCGATATCGGCGGCGAATCGACCAGGCCCGGCCACGAAACCGTCGATGCCGCGACGGAGCTTGCCCGCGTGCTCCCCGTCATCGCCGGGCTGAAGGCCCGCAGCGCCGTGCCGCTCTCGATCGACAGCTACAAGGCGGAGGTCGCCGAGGCCGCGCTCGCCGCCGGCGCCTCCATCGTCAACGACGTCTGGGGTTGCCGGCGCGATCCGCGCATCGCCGAGGTCGCAGCACGGGCCGGAGCCCCGATGGTGCTGATGCACAACCGCGACACGGTCGATGGCTCCCTCGATATCTTCGACGAGGTGATCGGCTTCCTCGAAGGCTCCATCGCCATCGCCACCGCCGCCGGCGTGCCGCGCAGCCAGATCGTCGTCGATCCCGGCATCGGCTTCGGCAAGACGCCGCGCCAGAACCTCGACCTGATCCGCGAGCTCGACCGGCTCAACGTGCTCGGCTGCCCGATTCTGCTCGGTGCTTCGCGCAAATCGACGCTGGGCCTCGTCACCGGCCGCAAGGTCCCGGCCGAGCGGCTGGCCGCCACGCTCTCCGCCCATCTCTACGGCGCCAGCCGCGGCGCCGCCATCCTGCGCGTCCATGACGTCGCGCCGCATGTCGACGCGCTCAAGGTCTGGGCCGCCATCGCGGACGAAACGAAGGTGATCCCGTGAGCGAGACCGGCCGCATCCTGATCGAGCAGCTCGATATCTACGCCTATCACGGCTTCTTCTCGGAAGAGGAGCGGCTCGGCCAGCGCTTCGTCCTCGACCTTGTGCTCGATGTCGACCTGCGCGCCGCCGCGCTGAGCGACCGCCTTGCCGATACGGTCGATTACGGCCGCGCCGTCGCCATCGTCAGCGAAGCCTTCACGGCCCGGCGCTATCATCTGCTGGAGGGTGCCGCGCGCGCCGTCGCGCTCGCCCTGTTCGAGGCCTTCGCCCCCGTCGCGGGCGTCGAGGTCACCCTGCGCAAGCCCGCCCCGCCCATCCCGGCGACGCTGGGCGCGGTCGGCGTCAAGCTGAGCTTCCGGCGTGGCGACTGAAGCCGCACTCGCCTTTGGCGGCAATCTCGGCGATCCCGTCGCGGCCTTCGCCGCGGCGCTGATCGCCTTGCGCCGGCATCCGGCCGTCAGGCTCGGACAGCTCTCCCCGGTCTATCGCACCCCGCCCTGGGGCAAGATCGACCAGCCGGAATTCCTCAACATGGCGGCGCGGATCGAAACCACGCTGACCGCCGACGACCTGCTCACGCTGTGCCTCGAGCTGGAACGCGCCGGCGGCCGCGAGCGCCGCGAGCGCTGGGGGCCCCGCACGCTCGACATCGACATCCTGACCTATGGCGAGACGGTAATCGACCGGCCCGGCCTCCAGATCCCCCATCCGCGCATCGCCGAGCGCGCCTTCGTGCTGGCGCCGCTGGCGCAGATCCTGCCCGCCAAGCTGATTGGCGGGCGAACGGTCGCGGCTTTGCTGGAGGCGATCGCAGACGAAACGATCCGCCGCGACGATGCCGCGACGGATCGGTTGAAGAGATTGCTGGCGCAATAGCGGCCGGCGGCCTTCCGGTTCACTCGCCCTTGTCGAGCGAGATGTCCGGCGCGGTCGGCACCTTCATGCCGACGACATGGTAGCCGGCGTCGACATGCATGATCTCGCCGGTGATGCCGCGCGACATGTCCGAGACGAGGAACACCGCGGTCTCGCCGACCTCCTCGATGGTGACCGTGCGGCGCAGCGGGGAGTTGTATTCGTTCCAGCGCAGGATGTAGCGGAAATCGCCAATGCCGGAGGCAGCCAGCGTCTTGATCGGCCCGGCCGAGATCGCGTTGACGCGGATCTTCGAGGGGCCGAGATCGGCGGCGAGATACTGCACGCTCGATTCCAGCGCYGCYTTCGCSAYGCCCATGACGTTGTAATGCGGCATCCAYTTCTCGGCGCCGTAATAGGTCAGCGTCAGCAKCGAGCCGCCATYSGKCATCAGCTTCTCGGCGCGCTGGGTGATCGCCGTGAAGGAATAGCAGGAGATCAGCAGCGACTTGGAGAAATTCGCCTCGGTGGTCTCGACATAGCGGCCGGTSAGCTCGTCCTTGTCSGAGAAGGCGATGCAGTGRACGACGAARTCGAGCTTGCCCCAGAGCTTCTCGACCTCGGCGAAGACKGCRTCGATCGTGGCGCCGTCGGTGACGTCGCAATGGCCGACGACATGGCCGCCGAGCTCCTTGGCGAGCGGCTCGACCCGCTTCTTCAGCGCATCGCCCTGATAGGTGAAGGCGAGTTCCGCGCCCGCGTCCGCCGCTGCCTTGGCGATGCCCCAGGCGATGGACCGGTTGTTCGCGACGCCCATCACGAGGCCGCGCTTGCCCTTGAGGAGATTGGCGGTCGGCGAAACGGCGTTGGAATCAGGCATGGGGGACCCGCAGATGAACGAGGAGCAGGTCTCTTAGAACAGTCGCGGGGAAGTGGAAACCGCTTTTGAACGCTGTCCCCACGCCTGGATTGCAGCCCCGCGAGGCCGAACCGGGCCTCGCCCAGGCCCGTTTCTTCGGCTGGCGGCTCGTTACTCGGCGCGCGCCTTCATCAATGCGGAGAGCTCCGCATCGCTCGCCGGCATCTCGATGTCGATGGCGACGAAGAGGTCGCCGGCGGCACCTTTCTCGCCCTTCAGGCCCTTGCCGCGCAGCCGAAACTGCTTGGTCGTGCCGGTCATCGGCGGAATGGTCATTTCCACGGCGCCGGTCAGGGTCGGCACATGCAGCGGCCCGCCCAGAACCGCCTTGGCCAGCGGCACGGCGACGCGCGTGCGCAGATCCTGGCCGTCGATGGTGAAGCGCGGATCGGGCTTGACCTTGATGGTCATCAGTACGTCGCCGGTCTCGCCGGAATAGGGATCGGTCTGGCCGAGCCCGCGCAGGCGCATGACCTTGCCGTCGCTCACCCCTTCGGGAATGGTGATCTCGACCTCGCGCCCGCCCGGCAGCTTGACACGCCGCGTGGCGCCGCTGACCGCCTGAGCCAGCGTCACCTCGAGCGTGAAGCTCTGCTCCGGCGGCTTCTGCGGCTCGGCCTTGCCGCGCGCGCGGCGGCCGGCCTCGCCGAAGAGCGAGGAGAAGATGTCGGAGGCATCGAATCCGGCGTCGCCACCACGGCCGAAAGGCGCGCCCTGGCCGAAATTGAACTCGAAGCCGCCGGCCCGGCCGCCACGGCCGGCGCCCATCCCCTCGAAGCCCTGGAATTTCGGCTTGCCCTCGCCGTCGATCTCGCCGCGGTCGAACTGCTTGCGCTTGGTCTCGTCGCCCAGCACCTCATAGGCCGTGTTCAGCTCGGCGAACCTGTCCTGCGCCTTCGGATCGTCCCGGTTCGCGTCAGGGTGCAGCTCCTTGGCGCGGCGACGGAAAGCCTTCTTGATCTCCGCATCGCTCGCGCCGCGGGCGACGCCCAGAACCTGATACGGATCGCGCATCCAAAAACCTCGTTTCCACGCAAGACTAGGACGGCCCCGTCTGCCGGCAAGCCGTCCGCTACGCCTTATCTGGGGATGGTGTGGCCCGTACGCAACATCTTGCGGGATACGCTTCCGCTCCCGCCTTACCGGCCGAGGCGAATGGCCCGGGCGGATGCTCTAACCCAGCCCCTTCCAGGGCTCCATGTCCTTGACCGCCCAATCTCCGCCCGAGGGGCGGCAGGCGGTGCCTTGCAGCTTGAGCGGCCGGGTCTGCGTCTGGACGCTGGCGATGAAGGCCCGGCAGATTTCGTCGGCGCGCAGAAACGGGCCGCCGACGGGCACGAAGGAGCCCTTGATGCCGGTTTGCGGATTGTCCCAGGAGACGGCGGCGCCATTGCCCTGCGGATCGAGCGCGACCGACATGGCGCCATCCGCCCGGCGCAGATCCTCGGGACCGAGCTCGCTGGCGAGGGTGCCCAGCCCGGCGGCCTTGTCCGGCCCCCGGCTCGGCAGGATGGCGGAGGTCGTCGCGACCTCGTCCTCGCTCTTGCTCGACAGGCCCAGGATCGGGAAGGACACCGAGCAGCCGGCGGCCAGCAGCCCCAACGCGACGGCAGCGACGCATGAGCGCATGGGCGCCACGCAGCGAGGAAGGCTTTGGAAC
The DNA here is from genome assembly GCF_052113865.1 of Allobosea sp. TAB14. Lineage (NCBI taxonomy): Bacteria > Pseudomonadati > Pseudomonadota > Alphaproteobacteria > Hyphomicrobiales > Alloboseaceae > Allobosea > Allobosea sp. TAB14. The sequence continues at coordinate 20,203 of NZ_JBFRDQ010000089.1, forward strand.
GCCTCCGCCCCTGCCCTATATAAATCAGCCGCCCGAAACCGGATCACTTTGCGCTCGCCCAACGCCCACTTCCAATTGCTGAGGATTAGACTGTGCAACCGTTARCGAGCGGTGACTTCACCGAGGAAAACGAGCCTTTCGCGCTGTTTCAGAGCTGGTTGGACGAGGCGGTGAAGTCCGAGCTCAATGACCCGACCGGCATGGCGCTCTCCACCGTGGACGGCGATGGAATGCCCAACAGCCGCATGGTTCTGCTCAAGGGGCATGGGCCGGACGGCTTCGTGTTCTACACCAATACCGAGAGCCAGAAGGGCGAGGAACTGCTCGGCCAGCCCAAGGCCGCGGCTCTCTTCCATTGGAAGAGCCTGCGCCGGCAGATCCGCATCCGCGGCACGGTCGCGCTCGTCACCGATGCCGAATCGGACGCCTATTTCCGGTCCCGCCCGCGCGACAGCCGAATCGGGGCGTGGGCCTCGCAGCAGTCGCGCCCGCTGGAGAGCCGCTTCGCACTGGAGAAGGCCGTCGCGAGCTATGCGCTCAAATTCGGCGTCGGCGAGATTCCGCGCCCGCCTTATTGGCGTGGCTTTCGCATCACCCCGGTCTATATCGARTTCTGGCGCGACGGGGCCTTCCGCTTGCACGACCGCATCATCTTCCGCCGGGCCTCGCCATCCGAGCCCTGGACCAAGACGCGCTTCTACCCTTGATGCCGCGCTTCTACCCCTGAAGACACGCCTCTGCACTTGAGGACTCAAGACCCATGGCGATGCCGAAATTCGACTTTCCCAAGACTGAAGCGGGCAAGCGCCCGGTCATGCTGCTGACCGGCGCGAGCCGGGGCATCGGCCATGCCACCGTGATGCAGTTCGCCATGGCGGGCTGGCGCATCCTGTCCTGCTCGCGTCAGGCCTTTTCCGAGAAATGCCCCTGGCCGTCGGGGGCCGACGACCACATCCAGATCGATCTCGGCGACCCCGAGGACACGATGCGCGGCATCGCCGAGATCAAGAAGCGCCTCGCCGCCGAGGGTGGCAAGCTCAACGCGCTGGTCAACAATGCCGGCATCTCGCCCAAGGGGGCGAAGGGCGAGCGGCTGGGTGCCGCCACCACCTCCTTCAACGACTGGCACCAGGTCTTCCAGGTCAATTTCTTCGCGCCGATCATGCTGGCGCGCGGGCTCCTCGACGAATTGACCGCCGCGAAGGGGGCGATCGTGAACGTCACCTCGATCGCCGGATCGCGCGTCCACCCCTTCGCCGGCGCGGCCTACGCCACCTCCAAGGCCGCGCTCGCCAGCCTGACCCGCGAGATGGCTGCCGATTTCGGGCCGTTCGGGATCCGGGTGAACTCGATCTCGCCGGGCGAGATCGACACCGCCATCCTCTCGCCGGGCACGGAAAAGATCGTCGCGACCTTGCCGATGAAACGGCTCGGCAAGACAGAAGAGGTCGCCAAGGCGATCTACTTCCTCTGCACGGATGCATCGAGCTACGTCACCGGCTCGGAGTTGCACATCAATGGCGGGCAGCACGTTTGAGCCGGAGCCGCGCCCGATGACGGCGGGGGACGGCCAGGTCATCCGCTTCCCGGCGGTCGGCAAGGCGCCGGCGCGACCGGTTCTGGCCGCCTCCGTCGCGGTCTTCCGCGACGGCAAGGTGCTGCTGGCGACCCGCACCAAGCCTCCGGCCGACCGGCTCTGGTCCCTGCCCGGCGGCAAGGTCGAGGCCGGAGAGACGCTCGAGGAAGCGGCCTTGCGGGAGCTCGAGGAAGAGGTCGGCGTCACCGCCCGCATCCTCGGCTTCAACCGCCATGTCGAGATCTTCGGCCGCGATGCCAAGGGCGAGGTCACGCATCATTTCGTCGTCGCCTCCTTCATCGGCGAATGGCTCTCCGGCGAGCCGCGTCCGGGGCCGGAGGCCGGCGCGGTGATGTGGGCCGATCCGCTGAGCCTCGGCGGTCTCGCCACCACGCGCGAGCTTGGCGAGGTGCTGCGCCGCGCCCACAAGCTGTTCACCGGGGGAGCCTCGGTGTGAGGGCGCTCGCCGCCGCGCTCGCCATGCTGCTTGCCGTCGCGCCCGTGGCGGCTCTCGCCCAGCAGCGCCCCGCCGCTCCGRCAGCAAAACCCGCACAGGGCGCGAAACCGGCCGAGCCCGTGCCGCCGGAGCCGGATGGTCCGCCCTACGAGCCGCAGCTCCTCCAGCTTGCCGAGATCATGGGCTCGCTCGCCTATCTGCGCACGCTCTGCGGCGGCAAGGAGGCTCAGGACTGGCGCGATCGCATGGCGGCCCTGATCGACGCCGAAGGCCGCACGCCGCAGCGGCGGGACCGCCTGACCGCCGCCTTCAACCGCGGCTTCAAGGCCTATTCGCTGACGCACCGGACCTGCACCGACGCCAGCCAGGAGGCCTCTTCCCGCCTCGCCGACCAGGGCCAGCAGCTCTCGCGGATGCTCGCGGGGCGCTATGGCGGATAGGCCACAGATGTTGCACGAATGCGATGTTCGGTGGAATTCTTGCGGTCGCGTTAACCTTTCCTAAACACCACGCTGGCGTGCCGCTCTGGCACGGCCTATGACGGGAACGTCATCAAACGTCGCGATCCGGGGCAGAACCGCCGCGATTCGCTCCAGCCAGAGGCAGCAGAGTCCCGTCTCGATGTCGATCCTTTCAGACGACCCGATGCTCGACCCGAACCTCCCCGAGGACCATGGCGACGCTCGCCGTGTTGCCTACGGTTATGTCGAGGACGCCTTTGCCGAGGGCCAGCAGGATGGGCTGGATTCCGACGCCATGGCCCATGCCGCGCTCTTCGCGGCCCTGCGCACCCTGGTCGAGACCTATGGCGAGGAGGCAACCGCCGTCTTCACCGAGGCCCTGCCTGAGAAGGTTCGCTGCGGTGCCTTCACCAGCGGCACGCGGCACTAGCCGGCAGCCGCCCGCGCCTTCACGGCCCGCTCGGCCATCAGCGCCTGCTCCTTGACGTTACCAGTCAGCGCGACCGCCTGCTCGAAGGCCTCCGCCGCCTCCCGATGCCGGCCGAGCTTGGACAGAAGATCGCCGCGCACGCTCGGCAGCAGGTGATAGCGCTTGAGCGCAGGCTCCCCCGCCAGCGCTTCGACCAACTCCAGCCCCGCCGCCGCCCCCTCCGCCATGGCGACCGCGACAGCCCGGTTCAATTCCACGATCGGCGACGGCGCCACACGGGAGAGCACGGCGTAGAGCGCCGCGATTCGCGCCCAGTCGGTCTCCTCGGCCGTCCGGGCGCGGGCATGGCAGGCGGCGAGCGCGGCCTGCAGCAGATAGGGGCCGGGCGAAGCTCCCGCGAGCCGCTGCGCCCGCTCCAGCGCGGCCAGGCCGCGCCCGATCAGCAGCCGGTCCCAGCGGGCGCGGTTCTGGTCGAGCAGCAGGATCGGCTCGCCGTTCGGGCCGGTCCGTGCCCGCAGCCGCGAGGCCTGCAGCTCCATCAGCGCCACCAGCCCGTGAACCTCCGGCTCCTGCGGCGCCCGCGCCGCAATGATGCGCCCGAGCCTGAGCGCTTCCTCGCACAATGCCGGGCGCACCCAGTCGTCGCCGGACGTCGCGGCATAGCCCTCGTTGAAGATCAGGTAGACGACCTCCAGCACCGAGGCGAGGCGCTCGCCGAGCTCCGCCCCGGCCGGCACCTCATACGGCACTCTCGCATCGCTCAACGTCTTCTTGGCCCGCACGATGCGCTGCGCCATCGTCGGCTCCGGCACGAGGAAGGCGCGCGCGATCTCCTCGGTCGTCAGGCCGCCGATAAGCCGAAGCGTCAGCGCCACCCGCGACTCCTGCGACAGCACCGGATGGCAGGCTGTGAAAATCAGCCGGAGCAGATCGTCGCCGACCTCGTCATCCAGCGCCGCATCGAGATCGGGCATGGACGGGCCGTCGTCTTCGAGATCGCGGCCGAGCTCTTCCTGCTTGCGCCGCGCCATCGCCTCGCGACGGGCGGCATCGAGCGCGCGATGCTTGGCGACCTGCATCAGCCAGGCGGCGGGATTGCGGGGAACGCCCTCTTCCGGCCATTGCTTCAGCGCCGCGACCAGCGCGTCCTGCGCCAGCTCCTCGGCGCGGCCGATATCGCGCGTCAGCCGCACGAGGCCTGCGATCAGCCGGGGCGCCTCCATGCGCCAGACCGTCTCGACGGTGCGGTGTGTATCGCTTGCCGACATGGGAAGCGATACACACCATCAGCAGCCTGCGCTGGCAAGCGGCGCGCTTCGCGCGCCGTTCAGCCCTTGCCTTCGACTTCGTCCTTGAGGCGATCCCACTGCGCCGCGGTCTCCGGCGTGACGATCTCGCCGAAATCGGCCAGCTCGAACAAGGGCCGGATCTCGATTTCGGACGGGCCGGGCATCGGGTTGGGGCAGCGCTTGACCCAGGCGATCGCCTCCTCCAGCGAGGCGCATTCCCAGAGCCAGTAGCCGGCGACGAGCTCCTTGGTCTCGGCGAAGGGCCCGTCGACGACGGAGCGCTTGGCGCCGTCGAACTGGACGCGCGCGCCCTTCGAGCTGGGCTGCAGGCCGTCGCCGCCCTTCATGATGCCGGCTTTCACCAGCTCTTCATTGTAGGCCATCATCGCCTCGAGCAGCTCCTGGCTCGGCGGAGCGCCGGCTTCGCTGTCCTTCGTCGCCTTGACCATCACCATGAAACGCATCGGTTTTCTCCTTTGGAGGGACGGAGGCATCGCCTGCACCGTCCATTGAGTTGGATGTGGGATGCCGGGCCGGCTCAGCCGGGGCGCTTCTCGAATTCGGCGCGCAGGTGTTCTTTCCGTTCGCGCCGCTCCGGCGTCACCATGTCTCCGAAATCCTCCATCTCGAAGACGGGCCTGAGCTCGATTTCAGTGCCACCGTCGAAGGGCGCGCGCTTCAGCCACTCGACGGCCTCGTCGAACGACTTCACCTGCCAGAGCCAGAAGCCGGCGAGCAGTTCCTTGGTCTCGGCGAAGGGGCCGTCGGTGATCGCCCGCTCGCTGCCCGAGAAGCGCATGCGCAGCCCCTTGGAGGTCGGCTGCAGGCCTTCAGCGGCGAGCAGGATGCCGGCCTTGATCAGTTCCTCGTTGTAGACGCCCATCTTCGCGAAGACGTCCGGGTCCGGCATCACGCCGGCTTCGCTGTCCTTGCTGGCCTTGACCAGAACCATCACACGCATCGGTCTTCTCCTTGGGTTTGGGAGAACCGGGCGGCTCCGGCGCGGACCGCCGAAACCCGTTCTCTGACTGCACGTCGAACGGGCGCGGCTCAAATCGACAGCGCCGGGAATCTTTTTTGATTTTTTTGCGGCGCCGCCCGCGCGCTCATCCAGAGCCGAACGCGGGCGGCGCCGATCCGTTTCAGGCGCCGCGCGGCAGCGCCTCCAGGAAGCGGGCCGGCTCGCCTTGCGACGGCGTCGTCAATTCGCCCTCCCACATCACTTTCAGGCCACGCACATAGGTGCCGACGGGCCAGCCCGTGACGGTGACGCCGTCATAGGGCGTCCAACCGCATTTCGAGGCGATCCAGTCATTGGTGATGGTGTGCTTGCGCTTGAGGTCGACGATGGTGAAATCGGCGTCGTAGCCGACCGCGATGCGGCCCTTGCCCTCCAGCCCGAAGATGCGCTGCGGCCCGGCGCTGCTGAGGTCGACGAAGCGCTCCAGCGAAAGCCTGCCCGCATTCACATGGTCGAGCATGATCGGCACCAGCGTCTGCACGCCCGGCATGCCGGAATGGCTCTCCGGATAGGGGTGGTGCTTTTCCTCATGCGTATGCGGCGCATGATCCGAGCCGAGCACGTCGACGATACCCTGCTCGACGCCCCACCAGATTCCCTGACGATGATAGTCGTCGCGGATCGGCGGGTTCATCTGGGCATAGTTGCCGAGCCGCTCGTAGCAGTCAGGCGCGACGAGGGTCAGGTGGTTCGGCAGCACCTCGACGGTCGCGACATCCTTGTGGTCCTTGAGGAAGACCATCTCCTCCGCCGTCGAGATATGCAGGATGTGGACGCGGGCGCCGGTCTGCCGCGCGATGCGCACCAGTCGCCTGGTGCAGGTCAGCGCCACCTCGGGCGAGCGCCAGACCGGGTGGCTCGACGGGTCGCCGGTGATGCGCAGATCCATGCGCTCGCGCAGCATCGTCTCGTCTTCGGAGTGGAAGGCCGCGCGGCGGCGCGTGCGCTTCAGGATCTCGGCGACGCCCTGGTCGTCCTCGACCAGCAGGTCGCCGGTCGAGGAGCCCATGAACACCTTGATGCCGGCCGCGCCCGGCAGCCTTTCGAGATCGGGCACATTGGCGGCGTTCTCATGCGTGCCGCCGACCCAGAAGGCGAAGTCGCAATGCATGCGATGCCTGCCGCGCTTCACCTTGTCGGCCAGCGCCTCCGGCGTCGTCGTCTGGGGAATCGTGTTCGGCATCTCGAAGACGCAGGTCACGCCGCCAAGCGCAGCTGCGCGCGAGCCGGCCTCGAGATCTTCCTTATGCTCGAGCCCGGGCTCGCGGAAATGCACCTGGCTGTCGATCACGCCCGGCAGGATGTGCAGGCCGTAGCAGTTCACGACCTCGCCGGCCGAGGCCTGGCCGAGATCGCCCAGCGCCATGATCTTGCCGCCGGTGATGCCGATGTCGCGCGTCACGCGGCCATCCTGATTGACCACCGTGCCGCCCTTGAGGATCACGTCGTAGGTCTGGGGCATGGCGGGTCTCCGGGAGGTTGAGCAAAGACGGGATGCAGCCTACCTATCGGCCAACGCGCCGTCCCGGAAGCCCAAACAGTTTTCGGGTGGCGACATCATCCCCATTCGGCTGACGAACCTCGACCCGACATCAGAACTGGACCGGCTGCCCATGTCCGCCACAAGATTGATCGATCGCGGCGTCATCCGCGTCAGCGGCGAGGATGCCCGCGACTTCCTCCAGAACATCGTGACCAACGAGATGGACGAGGTGACGCCGGAGCGGGCCGGCTATGGCGCGCTGCTGACACCGCAGGGCAAGATCCTCTGCGATTTCTTCGTCGTCGCGCTGCCGGCGGAAGATGGCGGCGGCTTCCTGCTCGATACGCCCCTGCTCCAGACCACCGATCTGATGAAACGCCTGAAGCTCTACAAGCTGCGCGCCAAGGTGGCGCTCGACGACCTGACCGAGTCCAGCGCCGTCCTCGCTTCCGCCGATGGTGCGCCGCTGCCGGCCGATGCCGGCTTCGTCTATGACGACCCGCGCCTGCCGGCGCTCGGCCAGCGCGCCATCGCGGCTGCTGCCGGGATCGACAGCCTCGTCGATGCCGAGCCGGAGGCTTATCATGCCCGCCGCGTCGCGCTCGGCATGCCCGCAGGCGGGCGCGACTTCCCCTATGGCGACACCTTCCCGCACGAGGCCCTGCTCGACCARCTCGGCGGCGTCTCYTTCAAGAAGGGCTGCTATATCGGCCAGGAGGTCGTCTCCCGCATGCAGCATCGCGGCACCGCCCGCACCCGCGTCGTGCCCATCGTCTTCGACGACGGCATCGCCACCGAAACCGGCGCCGAGGCGACAGCCGGCGGCAAGACGCTCGGCACCATCGGCTCGGGCGCGAACGGCAAGGCGCTCGCGATGCTCCGGCTCGACCGGCTGGCCGATGCGCTCGCAGCCGGGCAGACACCGCTCGGCGGCGGCCTCGCCTTCCATCTGGCGGAAAAGCCGGGCTTCATCCGCTTCCCCTTCCCCGGCGAGCCAAGCTTCGGCGTCGTCGCAGGAGCCGTCCTATGAGCGAGACAGCTCTTCTGAGCGAGGCAAGTGTCTCCAGCGAGGAACGCATCGCCATCGCGGGGCCGGACGGCAAATTCCGCTGCCGCTGGCCGGGCACCGATCCGCTCTACCTCGCCTATCACGACACCGAATGGGGCGTGCCGGAGTATGATTCCCGCGCGCTCTGGGAGAAGCTGATCCTCGACGGCTTCCAGGCCGGGCTGTCCTGGATCACGATCCTCAGGAAGCGCGACGCCTTCCGCGCCGGCTTCGCCGGCTTCGAGCCCGAAGCGGTCGCCCGCTTCACCGAAGCCGACGTCCAGCGCCTGCTCGCCAACCCCGGCATCATCCGCCATCGCGGCAAGATCGAGGGCACGATCAAGAGCGCGCAGGCCTATCTCAGGCTCAGCGAGCGCGAGCCCTTCGCCGACTTTCTCTGGAAGCATCTCGACGGCCGCGTCCTCCAGAACAGCTTCCGCACCCAGAACGAGGTGCCGACGCAGACGAAACTCTCCGAGGCGATCTCGAAGGATCTGAAGAAAGCCGGCTTCACCTTCTGCGGCCCCACCATCGTCTACGCCTTCATGGAGGCCTGCGGGCTGGTCAACGACCACCTGACCGGCTGCTTCCGCTGGAGCGAATGCGCGGCGCTCGCGCGCGACAGCCGCCCCGCCGCCTGATGCCCCGCGCCCCCGAACAGCCGCGCGCCTGGCAGCGCATGCTCTCGGGCCGGAGGCTCGACCTGCTCGACCCCTCSCCGCTCGATRTMGAGATCGAGGAYATCGCSCATGGCCTCGCCCGCGTCGCACGCTGGAACGGCCAGACGCGYGGSGMSCATTCCTTCTCGGTCGCGCAGCAYTGCCTGCTGGTCGAGGCSATCGCSRGCCAYCTCAATCCCGACTGGAGCGACGCGTGGCGATTGATGGCGCTGCTRCACGATGCGCCGGAATACGTCATCGGCGACATGATCTCGCCCTTCAAGGTGGTGATGGGCGATGCCTATAAGAGCGTGGAGCTGCGCCTGCTGACGGCGATCCATCTGCGCTTCGGATTGCCCGCCGCGACGCCCGCCTTGCAAACAGTTCTGCAGCAGCGTCGCGTTCCCGTCCATCACGCGGATGGTATAGACGGTGATCCCCGCCTTCTTGATACCCGTGCAGGCAAGCGCCGTCCGCGAGTCGATCGCCGACTGGGAGGTGGTGAACCTGTTTTGAGTATTGTCGCCGTCCGTGAGCAAGATCATGTATTTTTTCAGCCGCGGCGTTTCCGCAGGCTTCGCCTCCGTGAAAGGCACGTCCGTCGAAAGCGTCGCCCATCCCCATACCGCGCCGATCGTGACGTTGGTGTTGCCCACCGGGGTCATCGTATTGATCTTGCTCGACAGYGACGTCCAATCGGACGTCAGGCCCATCGCCTCGACGAGCGAACTTTGGCCGCACCAGGTCGCCGGATAGGCTTGCGCGTTGGAGGCCGTGGCGCCGCCATCGGTCACGTCATAGTTCTGATCCCGGTCGGCAATGCAGCCTTCACTGTTCGCCCAGGTTGCCTTGGTCAGCGTCTGGAGCTGCGTGCAGGTCTGGTTCTTTTTCCCTTGCCCCGTCGGAACGCAGTTCGACACATCGCTGCCGATCTTGGTATTGGTGTTCGCAAACACGCAGTTCTGGCCCTTGGTGTCGCAAGTGACGCTCACGTTCACGTTACGGGTCATCCCGTAGCGGATCCACTGCTCGTCCTTGAGACTGCGGGAGATCCGGACCTGCGTATTGAAGGGGACGATCGAGATCCTGATCTGATCCGTCTCCTGGGTGGAGTCTTTCATGATCTGGATCAGATCGAGCGACGCCTGCTTCAGCGCTGTCATCTTGCCGCTCTGGGCCATCGAGCCGGTGTTGTCGAGCACGAGAGCAAGCTCGATGGTGTTCAACCCCCAGGTCGACTGGCTCGAGCTGGACACAGCGAGATTGTCGGAGCCGAGGACCCGCGCGATGGTCGTCGGCACCTGCGCATTGGCCACGATTTTGACGGTGCGCGCCGTGCGGTCGATGCTCACTTGGGCACTGGTGAACTCGCTTTTCACGTCGGCCGGCAGGTTGTCCTTGAGCCAGGCATTGACCCGTGCGGTCAGCTGCACATCGGTGAGCTTCTGCGCGTCGCGCGCCGCCATCAGGGCCGCGGAATCGATCGCAGCGTTCAGCGACTGCCGGGCGTTGCTGGCGCGCGAATAGTCGACGGCCACGCCGACAACACCCATCAGCGGCACCAGGGAAAGCCCGAACAGCATCATGATGTTGCCGCTCTGGTCCTTGCGGAACCGGCCCATCATGTCGCGCAGGGAACCGAACTTGCTCATTATCCACTCACCCCCGGCCGAATTGACACATTCGACGGGGCGAGCCTTGGGCGCCGGAACTTACAAATTACTAAAACCGATTTGAGGAAGTCGAACCTATCTGCGCATTTTGAGGGAAAAGCCGATGCCCTTACGTCATATCGCGCTAGCTTAGCCGAGAAAACAACCTTGGCGCGCATAATTCCTCTTCCTCTCGGCATGAGAGATAATTTCCTTACAGGAAAAAGTGATCGTCATTTTTTCTGGATTTCGAAATGACCCGTTTCGAGCCAGCATCGACCCAATGTTTCAGGAGGAATGCTGATGTCCGACATCCCCTCGCTCGATCTGCCGGCCGGCGTCGTCGTCAAGGGCGCGCTCACGCACCGCTTCGATGAAATTCTGACCCGCGATGCCCTCACCTTCGTCGCCGACCTCCACCGCCGCTTCAACGAGACGCGCAAGCGCCTGCTCGCGCTCCGGGCCGAGCGCCAGAAGCGCTTCGACGCTGGCGAAACGCCGGACTTCCTGGCCGAAACCAAGCATATCCGCGAAGGCGACTGGACCGTCGCGCCGATCCCGGCCGACCTCCTCGATCGCCGCGTCGAGATCACCGGCCCGGTCGATCGCAAGATGATTGTCAACGCGCTGAATTCCGGCGCCAAGGTCTTCATGGCCGATTTCGAGGACGCCTCCTCGCCGGTCTGGGCCAATATGATCGAAGGCCAGATCAATCTGCGGGACCGCTGGGCGAACAGGCCAGTCGGCGCTCGGCTTGAAGAACGGCACGATCAAGGCGACTGTCCTGATCGAGACCCTGCCCGCCGCCTTCGAGATGGACGAGATCCTCTACGAACTGCGCGAGCACATGGCCGGCCTGAATTGCGGCCGCTGGGACTACATCTTCTCCTTCATCAAGAAGCTCGCCCGCAACAAGGCCTATGTCCTGCCGGACCGTTCGCAGGTCGTGATGTCGAAAGCCTTCCTGCGCGCCTATTCGCTGCTGCTGATCAAGACCTGCCACAGGCGCGGCGCCTTCGCGATGGGCGGCATGGCCGCCCAGATCCCGGTCAAGAACAACCCGGAGGCCAATGCCGCCGCCTTCGCCAAGGTCAAGGCCGACAAGGAGCGCGAGGCCGGCGACGGCCATGACGGCACCTGGGTCGCCCACCCCGATCTCGTCCCGGTGGCGATGGAGGTCTTCGACCGGCTGATGCCGCAGGCCAACCAGCTCGGCAAGAAGCGCGACGACGTCTCGATCGGCGCCAAGGACCTGCTCGAGGTCCATCAGGGCACGCGCACCGAGGAAGGCTTCCGCGAGAACATCCGCGTCGGCGTGCAATATATCGAGGCCTGGCTGCGCGGCCGCGGCGCGGTGCCGATCTACAACATGATGGAGGAYGCYGCGACSGCCGAGATCAGCCGYGCCCAGATCTGGCAGTTCRTCCAGTACGGCGTCGAACTCGAAGGCGGGATCAAGGCCGATGCGGCGCTGTTCAAGCGCTGCCTSMCSGAGGAGATGGAGCGCGTGAAGGGCGARSTCGGCCCTGAGAACTAYGCMAAGGGCCGCTTCCCSGAGGCGATTGCGCTCTTCGAGACGCTGTCGCTGGCGCCGAACTTCGAGGACTTCCTCACCGTGCCGGCCTACGCCAAGCTCGCCTGACGGGCGGACCCGGATGATCGCAAAGAGGGCGCCGTCTTAGGACGGCGCCCTTGTCGTTTGAGGACCTCAGCCATGGTGCAGGGACCAGAGGACGCGGATGCCGATGACCGCCGCCATCAGGGCGATCGAAACGCAAAGATGCAGCACATCGGCTTTCCAGCCGCCGGCGGAAACGCGCCTTGTGCTTTGATAGACCGCCTCGCGGCGGCGACGGTAGCTGCCGATCACGGACATGAGAGCCTCCTTCGAGAGTGGGGAGCCGGTGGCGCGTATCAGCGCCGCCCGGCCGCCCCTGCGGCGGCGCGGCCGAGAGACTGCGCCGTCATGGTTTCCGGGAGCGGGCGCGGCAGATCCTCGATCGCCTCGCGGACGAGTGGAACCAGCTCCGGCCGTGCGGGTGTCAACGGCGCCCGGCAAGCGGCTTCGATGCCCGAATGAAGCAGCGAGAGCGCGAGCTTGACGAGAATCGGATCGGGTTCTTTCGCCAGCAGGTCGAGCAGCGGGATGAGCCGCCGTTGCAGGATCTGCGCCTGGCCGTAAAACTCGGAGCGCGCCGCGCTTTCCAGCCGCGCCAGCCAATGCGGGGCGAGATTGCCGATGCTGGTGACGGCGCCGCAGCCTCCGGCGAGCAGATAGGCCGGCAGGGTCTCGGCCGCGCCGGTCAGGCGCATGAAACGGCGGTCGCGGATCCTGGCGATCCGGTCGCAGCGAATAAGATCGCCACGCCGCTCCAGGATGCCGACGATGTTCGCCGCCCCTTCGAGCCGGTCCAGCGTCTCGAGCGCGATCTCGACGCCGCAGCGATCCGGATCGTTGTCGAGGATGATCTCGAGCCCGGTCGCCTGCGCGACGGCCAGCGCATGAGCGGCAAGCCCGGCCTGGGTCGGCCGGCTGTAATAGGGCATGCGCAGCAGCAGGGCCGAGGCGCCCGCCTTCTCCGCCTCCATGACGGCCGCGACCGTATCGGCCGTACCGTAAGTTCCGGCGGCCACGATGACGGGAAAGTGCCGGCCCGCGATGCTGCGCGCTGCGGTCAGCAGCGACTGTTGCTCGCGGTCGGYCAGCGCGGAGATTTCACCGGTCGCGGTGCCGACCACGATGCCGTCTGCGCCCTGGGCGATCTGCCAGGCGATCAGACGCTCCAGCGCACCATAATCGATCGCCCCGCTGTCGAACGGCGTGACCAGCGCCGTGAACATGCCGTGAAGCCAGTGGTTCATGGCATGCCTCAAAGCAGGCGCAGCTGTCTCGCCGTCATCCGGACGGCGCGTGGCCGATGGGCCGTCTCGGCCGCGGCATAGCGCAAGGCAGCGCTCCGGTCGGCGAAGATGCCGCCGCCGCGCCCATGCGTCTCGATGGCGAGCCAATGCCCCTCGGCATCGCGGCCGATGAGGAAGGCGGGAGGATCGGCGAAACGCCTGTGATGGATCTGGTTCATAATCCTGGTTTCCGAACGGCCTTTGGGACCGCACGGAAAAGGATAGGGTCGCAGCCATAGCCGTTCGAGACGGACTCCGGTCCCGGAACATCAAGATCGCATAGGATTTCGCCGGAGCGCCTCCCAGGGCGCTCCGGCGGCCGTTCAGCCCGCCTTCTTCGCCTGGAGCAGCAGCACCTCGATCTTGAAGCTGCCATCGGGCTCAGTGTCGAAATAGCCGGTGATCGCCGAGGAGACGGAGGTCTGCAGCGCCCGGATCGCCTCGACCTGCAGCTTCGGCGTGTTCATCCGCTCGACCCAGGACTTGAACTCCAGCCGCATCCGGAAGCGCGTGGCGACTTCGGCCTGGAAGCCGGCGCGGGCGACCGCCGCCTCCCATTCGGCGCGGGTGTAGTTGCGGCCATGCGAACAGTCGCGCAGGATCTCGATCGCCTGGAAATAGCTGTCGGCGAGCGGGTTCGACGGCGCGACCGTGTCCGACATCACCAACTCGCCACCGCTCTTCAGGACGCGCGCCGCCTCGCGCAGGCCGGCATCGACATCGCGCCAGTGATGGGCGCTGAAGCGGCTCACCACCATGTCGAAGGAGCCATCCGCGAAGGGCAGCTTTTCCGCCGGCCCCTGCTGCGTCACGACATTGCGCAAGCCCCGCTTGCCGGCGGCGTCGGCCACCACCCGCAACATCTCGGACGACAGGTCATAGGCCACGACCTCGCCGACGAAGGGTGCGATGTTGAATGAGGCATGCCCCCCACCGCAGCCGAGATCGAGCACGCGCGCGCCGTCCCGCCCCTTCGCCAGCGCCGCCAGCGCATCGAGATCCGCGCTCTGCGCATGCACCGCGCTGTGCAGATAAGCCTCGGCGCGCGATCCGAACTGCGCGCCCACCAGGGCTTCGTGACTGCCTTCCGACATCGTGTGATCTCCGTTCGATCGATGATGGCGGCCGGCTTAGCACGCACTTATAACTAGCTTCAGAGAGAAGTTTTAACTGGTATAAATTGCACCATGATAGCTGCGTCATGATATCCGGCCCCTCCCCCGAGCAACGCCGCGAGCTCGGCGATTTCGTGCGCACCCTGCGCGAGCGGCTGAAGCCGTCCGGCATCGGCCTGCCGGATGGCGGGCGGCGGCGCACCCCCGGCCTGCGCCGCGAGGAGGTGGCGCAGCTCTGCGGGCTGAGCGTGACCTGGTACACCTGGCTCGAACAGGGCCGGGAGATGGCGCTCTCGCCGCTGGCGCTGGCCCGTTTTGCCGGGGCGCTGCGTCTCGGCCGGGCCGAGCGAGCCTATCTCTTCGAGCTTGCCGGCCGGCGCGACCCCGAACAGGGCGACAGCGAAAGCCATGCCGTGCCGCCCGATGTCCTCGCCTGCGTCGGCCTGATCGCCGCCCCAGCCTATATCCTCGATCGCGGCTGGACGGCGCTTGCCTGGAACGAGCCGGCCAGCCGCCTCTTTCGTGGCTGGCTGGACGGCGACGCCGATCGGAATCTCCTCAACTTCATCTTCCTCGCCCCGGCCGCGCCGGCCCTGATCTGCGACTTCGAGAATCGGGCGCGCCGCGTCGTCGCGGAGTTTCGCGCCGATGTCAGCGCCCATCTGAACGAGCCCTCGATCCGCAAGCGGATCGAGGAGTTGAGCGAGCGCAGCGAGGCCTTTGCGCGCTACTGGCGCGAACGCGTCGTGCTGGAGCGCGAGGGCGGCGAACGCACCTTCAACCATCCGGCGCAGGGCCGGCTGGCCTACCATCAGGTCAGCTTCGCGGTCGCGAGCCAGCCGGAGCTGAAGCTGTCCATGCTCGTTCCGGCGGAAGGGACGACGGCCGACGCGCTTTGACATCGCCCCCCTCGGCGCGCTCAATCCCGCCCCCTGTTCGCCGGATTCGCCGCATGCGGTATCGCTTCTTGTCTCTCGCCACGGCTGCCTTGCTGGCTGCCTCATTCGCTCAGGCTGCGACGCTCGCACCGGAGCAGCGCTTCAAGGCCGTCAGCGATTTTGCCGGGAAGAAGCCCGGAAAGGCCGCGCATGACGTCAGCGGCCTCGCCTGCATGCCTGTCGCCAACGGAGCCCAGCGCTGCCTGCTGATCAATGACGAAGGCGCCTTCGCCCAGTTCGCGGAGATCGCCGAGAACCGGATCACGCCGGGCGCCACCTTGCCGATTATCGGCGACGAAGCCTCGCCGGCGGTGCTCGGCACGCCGCCGCAGGGCATCTGCAAAAAGCCCGGCCGCTTCGGCGAGCTCGATGGCGAGGCCGTCGCCTATGCCGATGGCGCCTTCTACATCGCGGGCTCGCATGGCTGCTCGCGCAGGAATGGCGAGTTCCGGCTTTCCGCCTTCCATCTCGCGCGTCTTCGCGTCGAGGCAACCGGTGCGCCGGCCGGGCAGGTCGAGCTGACCTATCGCCTGAGCGATGTCCTGCGCCGCGCGGGCGAGGCCGGCGCCTTTTTCGGCAAGAGCCTGATGGACGATAACGGCCTCAATGTCGAAGGCATCGCGGCGCAGGGCGACACGCTCTGGGTCGGGCTTCGCGCACCCTCGCTCGGCGGGCGTGTCTTCCTGGTCGGAGCCTCGCTCAAGGAGCTGTTCGCGCCGGGCCATGCGCCGGCAACAGAGGCGCCGCGCGTGGTTGCGCTGCCGGCCGGGCCGGATCGCGGCATCCGCGATCTCGCCCTCCTTCCCGGCGGGCGGCTGCTCGCGCTGATCGGGCCGGCGCAGGAGCAGCAACGGCCTTATGGCCTGCTGCTGATCGACCCCGCCCGGCCCGACGCCACCGCCGATCTCGGCGAGTTGCCGGAGCGGCGCAACGCGAAGGCCGAATCCCTGACGGTGCTCGCGCAGCAGGGCCGCAAGCTCGATGTCCTCATCGGCTATGACGGCCCGCGCAACGGCCATTTCGAATCCTACCACCTGCAACTGCCCTGAGAGATTGAAGCGAAGCCATGGATTTCATGCCCTGCCTGACCGAAGCCGTCGCACGCTATCGCAGCGAGGTCGCGGGCTCCCGCGAGCATCTCTCGCTGCTGCGCTGGCAGATCGAGCAAGGCCATGCCCTCGACCGGCGCGAGACCTTTCCCGGCCACGTCACCACCAGCGCCTTCGTGCTCTCTCCCGACCACGCCCGCATCCTGCTGATCGACCATGTCGTCATCGGCCGCTGGCTCCAGCCCGGCGGGCATTGGGAGGAGGCCGAGTACTTCCACCAATCGGCGGCGCGCGAGGCGGTCGAGGAGACCGGCGTGCAGGATTTGCAGCTCCACCCCTGGCATCGCGAGGCGGATGTCCCCTTCGCCATCGACAGCCATGACGTGCCGGGCAAGCCCGCTCGCGGCGAGCCGGACCATGTCCATCACGACCTGCAATATCTCTTCCTCGCCGACCCGGCCCGGCCGCTCGTCGCTCAGGTCGAGGAGGTGCATGCCGCCGCCTGGAAGCCGGTGGAGGAGCTGGCGGCGATCGCGCCGCGCGCGCTGGCCCGGATCGCGATGCTGGCCCTGCCTGGTTGATTGTTGCGGCGGCGCAACATGTAATATTATTACGAAAAGAGAGCCTCCGCTCTCTCGCTTCCCCGTCATCGGCGCGCCATAGTTTGGTCGGAAGCGATTATGCTATTGCGAATCAATCGCAATAGCATAAGGTCATTGCTCACCCCGCCGGAGCCGCCATGCCGACAGCCCTTCTTCTTCTGTTGCAACGCCGCAACAGCCGAACGGATTGCCGAAATACCTATGGCTCTTTTATCGCGGAAAGCGGGCCGCGAATGCATCATCACACCGATMCGAGTGACTGAGCACGCTTTGCACGCACGGTGCCCCGCCCCTCCTCAACTGGAATGTCCGCGATGAAGCTGGCCTCAGCCCTCCTCTCCTCCCGCCTCGCCTTCGCGTTCCTCGGGGCCTGCGTCGCCACCGCAGGCGCTGCCGCCGACCTGCCCTCCCGCAAGGGCGCGCCCGCGGCACCTGCGCCGGTCGTCTCCCGCTGCACCGAGAGCGAGGGCATTCCGACCGACGCCTTCGGCTTCACCACCGGCTCCGACGTGGCCGATGTCGGCTCCTTCGGCCCCAGCCTGACCTATAATGGCGGCTTCGGCACCCGGGTCGGCACCTCCAACAGCCACGGCTTGACGCTGCAGGGCTCCTACGGCCTGTTCCCCTGCGCCGAGGTCGGCCCCTATGTCCTCGGCAATTTCACCGATGCCTCGGCCGGCGGTATCAGCGCCGATTCGCGCGGCTACGGCGCCGGCGTCGAGATGAAGTACCGCCTGCTCGGCCGYGACWTGCACGGCATCGGCCTGACGCTGGTGATCGACCCGAGCGTTACTCGCACCGATCCGGACGGCATCGCCCGCAACTTCACCACCTACAATACCGGCATCCGCCTCTTCGCCGACAAGACGCTGATCCCGAACACGCTCTATGCGGCGGTGAACGTCTCGCAGGACCTGACCTGGACCGGCCCCTCGCCCTATGGCCGCTCCTCGACGTTGACGCTCGCCGGCTCGCTCGCCTGGCAGGTGCAGGACGGGCTCTATCTCAGCGGCGAGGTCCGCCACATGCGCAAGCACAACGAACTCGGCTTCGACAAGGAGGCCGGTTACGCCACCTATGTCGGCCCCGGCGTGTTCTGGCAGGCGACGAAGCAGCTCGCCCTTTCGGCAGCCTACAACATCCAGGTCGCCGGCAAGGCCAAGGGCCAGCCCGGCGATCTCGACCTGACCAATTTCAGCCAGCACCTCGTCAAGGTGAAGCTGGGCTACAGCTTCTGACGATCCAATCGAGACCTCAGCCCTCATCCTGAGGAGCCGCGAATGCAGCGTCTCGAAGGATGAGGGCTGGGTCATGATTTTGCGCAAAGCGAAGAGCGGCAGCGGCAACGCTGCCGCTCTTTTCGTTTCGGCCCGCCTCGCGCGTTGACATACTCCCCCTCAGTACCATAGCGTCGCGGCAACCGGAGCCTCGGTGCCCATGCCTCATACGCCTGAAGAGAAGAAGCGCGCCGTCACGCGGCTGCGCCGGATCAGGGGGCAGACCGATGCCCTGATCGCGGCCGTCGAGCGCGGCGAGGAATGCGGTGCGCTGCTGCAGCAGCTCGCGGCGTTACGCGGCGCGGCGACCGGGCTGATGGCGGAGGTGCTCGAAAGCCATCTGCGCGAAACCATGCAAGCCGGCGCCGGCCCGGCCATCGGCTCCGCCGATGACGCGAACGAAGACGAGATCGCCGCCATCATGCGGGTGATCCGCCCCTATCTGAAATGAACAGCCTCAAAGAAGGAACCGCCCGATGAAGACCCGCGCCGCCGTCGCCTGGGAAGCCGGCAAGCCCCTCACCATCGAGACCATCGAGATCGGCGGCCCGAAGGCCGGCGAGGTTCTCGTCGAGGTGATGGCGACCGGCATCTGCCACACCGACGCCTATACGCTCTCGGGCCTGGATTCGGAGGGCAAGTTCCCGGCGATCCTCGGCCATGAGGGTGCCGGCATCGTGCGCGAGGTCGGCGCCGGCGTCACCACGCTCAAGGTCGGCGACCACGTCATCCCGCTCTACACTCCGGAATGCCGCAATTGTAAGTCCTGCCTGTCGCGCCGCACCAATCTCTGCACCTCGATCCGCGCCACGCAAGGGCAAGGCGTCATGCCGGACGGCACCTCGCGCTTCTCCTGCGATAGCGGCGAGATCTTCCACTACATGGGCTGCTCGACCTTCGCGAACTTCACGGTCCTGCCCGAGATCGCGCTGGCCAAGGTCCGCGAGGACGCCCCCTTCGACAAGATCTGCTATATCGGCTGCGGCGTGACCACCGGCATCGGCGCGGTGATCTACACGGCCAAGGTCTGGCCGGGCGCCAACGTCGTCGTCTTCGGGCTCGGCGGCATCGGCCTCAACGTCATCCAGGGCGCCCGCATGGTCGGCGCCGACAAGATCATCGGYGTCGACATCAATCCGGSCAAGCAGGAGATGGCGCGCAAGTTCGGCATGACCGACTTCATCAAYCCGRMSGAGATCGGCAACGACAAGGTCGTGCAGGCGATCGTCGATCTCACCGGCGGCGGCGCCGATTTCTCCTTCGACGCCACCGGCAACACCAATGTGATGCGCCAGGCGCTGGAATGCTGCCATCGCGGCTGGGGCGAGTCGATCGTCATCGGCGTGGCCGAGGCCGGCAAGGAGATCGCGACGCGCCCCTTCCAGCTCGTCACCGGCCGCGTCTGGAAGGGCACGGCCTTCGGCGGCGCSCGCGGGCGCACCGACGTGCCGAAGATCGTCGACTGGTACATGGAGGGCAAGATCAACATCGACGACCTGATCACCCACAAGCTGAAGCTCGAGGAGATCAACCACGGCTTCGACCTGATGCATGAAGGCAAGTCGATCCGCAGCGTCGTGGTCTATTGAGGCGTCGTTTTGCCGCCTCATCTGTGAGGCAGTGAAGCATCCTCAGTCATTCCGGGGCAGCGCGAAGCGCTGAACCCGGAACCCGCGACGGGGCATGACGCTTGAACAAGCCGACTGGGCAAGGGCTCGCCCGGTCGTCGGTCCGGATTCGATCCTGACGGATCGCCCCGGAACGACAAAAGCGCGCGCCGCAAGAAAGGACCCCGCATGGAACTCCTCTCCGCCTCCAAGGCCTTCGGCGGCTCGCAGCGCGTCTATCGGCATGAGAGCACGGCCTGCGCCTGCCCGATGACCTTCGCGATCTACCTGCCGCATCAGGCGGAGGAAGGGCCGGTGCCGGTGCTGTGGTATCTTTCCGGCCTGACCTGCACCCACCAGAACGTCATGGACAAGGGCGAATACCGCGCGGCGGCTGCCGCCAACGGCATCGCCGTCATCTGCCCGGACACCAGCCCGCGCGGCGAGGACGTGCCGGACGAGCCGGGCAACTGGCAGTTCGGCTCGGGCGCGGGCTTCTACCTCGACGCCACCCAGGCCCCCTATGCCGCGAACTACCGCATGGAGAGCTATATCCGCGACGAGCTGCCGGAGCTGGTCGCCCGGAACTTCCCGCTCGACATGTCCCGTCAGGGCATTTTCGGCCATTCCATGGGCGGCCATGGCGCGATCACGCTCGCCCTCAAGAACCCGGAGCGCTACCGCTCCGTCTCCGCCTTCGCCCCGATCTCGCAGCCCTCGACCGCCGGCTGGTCGCGCCCGGCCTTCGAGAAATATCTCGGCCCCGACGAGGCCGGCTGGCGCGCCTACGACTCGACCCTGCTGATCGCGGACGGGCATCGCCTCAAGGAACTGCTCGTCGATCAGGGCGGCGCCGACGGCTTCCTCGAGGAAGGCCTGCGCCCGCAATTGCTCGAGATCGCCTGCGCCACCGCCGGCATCCCGCTGCAGCTCACGCTGCGGGAGGGTTACGATCACTCCTACAACTTCGTCTCCACCTTCATGGCCCAGCACATCGCCTGGCACGCCGAGCGCCTCTTCGCCTGAACGGCCTGAGGGAACGGCCGTCCCCGCATCGCGTTGAAGCTGTCACAGCCTCAACACGGCTCGGGGGACCATCATGGCAAAGAGATCCAAGCGCCGCCTGCCGCAGAGCGACCGCTCGTTCTTCACGCGCCTCTCTCAGCGCGTCGCCCACTGGTCCGGCAAGCCGCAGACGTTCTTCGGCGCGGCGATCGTCATCGTGATCTGGGCCCTGTCGGGGCCGTTCTTCGGCTACAACGACACCTGGCAGCTGGTCATCAACACCTCGACGACCATCGTCACCTTCCTGATGGTCTTCATCATCCAGAACAGCCAGAACCGCGACACCGCCGCCATGCAGATCAAGCTCGACGAGCTGATCCTGAAGCTGGAGGGCGCGCGCGAGGAGCTGCTCGATCTCGAAGAGCTCGACGAGGAGAAAATCGAACACTTCCGCTCGGAATTCGAGGCGATGGCGGCAAAGGCACGCCAGACCCTGCAAAAGGTCGCGACCGGGGAAGAAGCGCCCCCTTCAACCAAAAAGTAAGGTTAGCCGTTAGGGTTAAGTCTCGTTTAAGAAATCGCTGGCATGGTCCTGCGCAACGGTAACTGCGCGGGACTGCGTCCTTGTCCTTGCGCACAACGCGAAGGATCCTGCCATGGGCAGCCTGAAATCCATTGCGCTGGGGGGCGCCCTGGCCCTCAGCGCCGCTGCGGCAGCCCATGCCGCCGACTTCCTGCCTCCCCCGCCCCCGATGGAGCCGCCGGTGCTCAAGGGCACGATCTCGAGCGGCATCTATCTGCGCGGCGATGTCGGCGTCGGCGTTCAGAGCGTCAGCAAGTACCATCAGGACGATGTCGCCGAGTTCGGCGGCAGCTTCTTCGGCAAGAGCGACAACTCCACCTTCTTCGCCGGCCTCGGCATCGGCTACCGCTTCAACAACTGGCTGCGCTTCGATGTCACCGGCGAGTATCGCGGCGCCGGCCAGATCGGGGTGAACGACATCGTCTTCAACCCCTTCAACAACGGCAACCAGACCAACACCTACAAGGGCAACCTGACCTCCCTGGTCACGCTGTTCAACGGCTACTTCGACCTCGGCACCTGGAACTGCCTGACACCCTATATCGGCGCCGGCATCGGCTTCACGCAGAACCGCATCGCGGGACTGACCGATCAGGGCGCGTTGTTCGGCAACTTCGTCGGTCCGACGCTGGGCTATGCCAACACCGGCACCAAGACCAATGTCGCCTGGGCGCTCATGGCCGGCGTCGGCTACGAGGTGAACAAGAACCTCACCCTCGAACTGGGCTATCGCTACCTCAATCTCGGCGACGCCCAGTCGGGCCGCCTCATCAACGCCTTCACGGGCCAGATCCAGGGCCCGCTCAAGGCCAAGGACATCGACAGCCACGATTTCCGCATCGGCATGCGCTGGAACTTCGGCGACCCGAATTGCTGCGGCACGCCCGAGCCCGCGCCGGTCGCCTACATGCCGCCGCCGACGGTGCGCAAATACTGAGGCTCACGGCCTTCCGACAAGCGAAACGGCGCGGATCATCTCCGCGCCGTTTCGCTTTTTTCATCTCTTCGAGACACCTGCACGCAGGGTCGTCCTGCGCGACCGCATGGATCCCGGATCGGCGCCGCCCAAAGGCGGCTTGTCCGGGATGACGATTCCGCGCGGGCTGTACTGGAAGGCTCCCCGTCAGCGCAGCAGCGACTGCCCGGTCATCTCGGCCGGCTGGGCGAGCCCCATCAGCGCCAGCAGCGTCGGCGCGATATCGGCGAGCCGGCCCTCCGCCAATGCCCTGCCCTGCCCGCCGATCAGCATCAGYGGCACCGGATTGGTGGTGTGGGCGGTATGCGGCTTACCGGTGACCGGATCGACCATCAATTCGGCATTGCCGTGATCGGCGTTGACGAGCAGCGCCCCGCCCTGCCGCTGCAYGGCGTCCGCAATGGCGCCGAGCCCCGCATCGACCGTCTCGGCCGCCTTGATGGCGGCTGCGAGCACGCCGGTATGGCCGACCATGTCGGTATTGGCGAAGTTCAGGATGACGAGGTCGTAGCGGCCTGAATCGATCGCCTCGACCGCCTTGGCGGTCAGCTCCGGCGCCGACATTTCCGGCTGCAAATCATAGGTCGCGACCTTGGGCGACGGCACCATCACCCGGTCCTCGCCGGGATAAGGCGTCTCTTCGCCGCCATTGAAGAAATAGGTGACGTGCGGATATTTTTCCGTTTCCGCCATACGCACCTGCTTCAGTCCGGCCTTGGCGACCGTCTCGCCCAGACCGTTGGCCAGCGTCTGCGGCAGGAACAGCGCCGGCATCACCTTGTCGAGCTCGGCGCTGTAGGAGGTCATGCTGACCGCCCCAGCGAGCTTCGGCACGCGCGGCCGGACGAAGCCCGAGAAATCCGGCTCCAGCACCGCGTTCAGGATCTCGCGGATGCGGTCGGAGCGGAAGTTGAAGCTGAGCAGCCCGTCGCCGTCCCGCATGCCCGCATAGCCGCCGATCACGGCCGGCATGATGAACTCGTCGGTGACCTTGTCGGCATAGGCATTGGTGATAGCGGCCTGCGCATCGGGGAAGGCGTTCCCCTGCCCCAGCACCATCGCGTTCCAGGCCTTCTCGACGCGCTCCCAGCGGTTGTCGCGATCCATCGCGTAGTAGCGCCCGGATACGCTGGCGATGGTCGCGCCGCTCGGCAGCGCCGCCGCGAAGCTCTTCACATAATCGGCGGCCGATTGCGGCGGGGTATCGCGCCCATCGGTGAAGACATGCAGCTTCACCGGAATGCCCTGCGCCGCGACGATCTTCGCCAGCGCCACGGCATGGTCCTGATGCGCATGGACGCCGCCCGGCGAGACGAGGCCGAGCAGGTGGCAGGCGCCGCCGCTCGCCTTCAGCGCAGCGACGAGCCCGCTCTCCTCCACGGCCTTCGCGATCGAGCCATCGGCGATCGCCTGGTTGACGCGCGGCAGATCCTGCATCACCACGCGCCCGGCACCGAGATTGAGATGGCCGACCTCGGAATTGCCCATCTGCCCGGGAGGGAGACCGACATCGAGCCCCGAGGTCCGCAGGAAGGTATGCGGACTGCTCGCCCAGAAGCGATCGAAATTCGGCGTCTTCGCCAGCTTGATCGCGTTGTTCTCGGCATCCTCGCGCCAGCCCCAGCCATCGAGGATCATCAGCATCACGGGACGAGGCGGCATCGGCTTGACCTTCGGCATTCAGGAAAAGGTGCTGGTGCGGATACCATGTGCTGCGCCGCCGATGCGAGTGCTAAGAAGGCGAACTATCAGAGACCTAGCCCCGGACGGAGGATGTCCATGTCGATCAAGGCCCTGGTTTTCGACGCTTACGGAACGCTGTTCGACGTCCAGTCCGTCGCCGCCGTCACCGAGGCCGCTTTCCCCGGCCACGGCGCGACCATCACCCAGATCTGGCGRYTGAAGCAGCTCGAATACACCTGGCTGCGCGCGCTGATGGGTCGCTACGAGGATTTCTGGACGGTCACGACCGAATCCCTCGACTTCACCTTGAAAACGCTGGGCCTCACCGCGACGCCCGCATTCCTGGCGGAGATCGCCGGCGCCTATGACGGGCTTGCGCTCTATCCCGAGGCGCGTGCCGCGCTGCAAGGGCTCGCCTCCTACCGGCTCGCCATCTTCTCGAACGGCAGCCCAGCCATGCTGAAGCGGCTCGTCGCCCATGCCGGCATCGGCGAGTTCCTGGAGACCGTCATCAGCGTCGACGAGATCGGCGTCTACAAGCCCGATCCGCGCGGCTATGCCCATGTCGAGAAGCGTCTCGGCCTCTCGCGCGACGAGATCCTCTTCGTCTCCTCCAACGGCTTCGACATCGCCGGCGCCAAGGCCCATGGCTTCACGGTCGCACGCATCGAGCGCGTGCCGGCCGCGGCCTTGCGGGTCGAGATCGAGGCAACCGGCACGATCGACCCGAAGCTGATGTTCAAGGCGCTGCGCCTGCAGCCGGAACAGCTTGGCTTCCATGCGGATGTGACGATTGCCGCGCTGACCGATCTCGTCTCCTATGCCGCGATCCGTAACCTGCCCGGACCAAGCGGGAGCCTGCCATGATCAAGCTTTACTACCACCCCTCGCCGAACCCGGCGAAGATCGCGCTCTTCCTCGAGGAAGCCGGCCTGCCCTACGAAATGGTCCCGGTCGACACCCGCAAGGGCGACCAGTTCAAGCCGGACTTCCTCGCCATCAACCCCAACGCCAAGACGCCGGCGCTGACCGATGGCGACGTCACCGTCTTCGATTCCAACGCGATCCTGCTCTATCTCGCCGAGAAGACCGGAAAGTTCCTGCCGCAGGATACGCCGAAGGCGCGTGGCGAGATGCTGTCCTGGCTGATGTTCGTCGCCACCGGCATCGGGCCCTATTGCGGTCAGGCCGTGCATTTCAGCCGCTTCGCCCCCGAGAAGATCCCCTATGCGATCAACCGCTACGCCCGCGAGGCCGAGCGTCACTGGGGCATCATCGACGAGCGGCTGAAGACCCGGCGCTATATGCTCGGCGAGGACTACACGCTGATCGACATCTCGGTCTGGGGCTGGGCGACGCGGCTTTCCTTCGCCGTCGGGGAGGATTGGGCGACGATGTTCCCGAACGTGAAACGCCACACCGACGAGATCTCGGCACGGCCGGC
Source organism: Allobosea sp. TAB14 (assembly GCF_052113865.1). Taxonomy (NCBI): domain Bacteria; kingdom Pseudomonadati; phylum Pseudomonadota; class Alphaproteobacteria; order Hyphomicrobiales; family Alloboseaceae; genus Allobosea; species Allobosea sp. TAB14. Next base: position 45,459 of record NZ_JBFRDQ010000089.1, read on the forward strand.
CGCCCAGCGCGCCATGGCGCTGAAGGACCAGTTCGCCTTCAAGACCGAGGTCGATGCGGAAGCCCGCAAATTCCTCTTTCCTCAGAACGCGCGTCTGGCGGGGTGAGCTTGTTCGTCATGGTCGGGCTTGACCCGGCCCTTTCTAAAGCCAGCTAGCCAATCCGGAGATTCTCGGGTCGGCGCACGGCGCCGCCCGAGCATGACGCAGGACACAGCGCCTCCGCTGTGCATCACCCTTTGAAAACGCTGGCAGCGCCCAGCATTTCCGGCCAGTGTCTCGACGCCCCGCCCCCGTGAGGCGCGCGGGCCAGCACAGTCTCCGAGAGGACGGATGCCCACCGATATCGAGATCGCGCGCGCCGCGACGCTTCAACCTGTTGGCGCCATTGCCGAGCAAGCCGGCATCCCCTCGGAAGCGCTCCACCCCTACGGCAAGTTCATCGCCAAGATCGACACCGGTGCGATTCCCGGCTTCCATGACAAGCCGGACGGCAAGCTGATCCTCGTCACCGCGATCAGCCCGACGCCGTGCTCGACATGAACGACCGCGCCTTGCGTTCGATCGTCTCCTCGCTCGGCGGCAATGGCAACGGCTTCCCGCGCGAGGACGGCTTCGACATCACCGTCGCCTCGGAGGTGATGGCGATCTTCTGCCTGGCCCGTGATTCCGCCGATCTGGAGGAGCGCCTCGGCCGCATCGTCGTCGGCCGCACCCGCGACAAGCGCCTGATCACCGCCGCCGATCTCAAGGCGACCGGCGCAATGAGCGTGCTGCTCAAGGATGCGCTGATGCCGAACCTGGTACAGACGCTGGAGGGCACCCCGGCCTTCGTCCATGGCGGCCCCTTCGCCAACATCGCCCATGGCTGCAATTCAGTGATCGCGACCCGCGCGGCGTTGAAGCTGGGCGATTACGTCGTCACCGAGGCCGGCTTCGGCGCCGATCTCGGCGCGGAAAAATTCTTCGACATCAAATGCCGCGAGGCCGGGCTGAAACCGGCCGTCGCCGTCGTCGTCGCCACCGTCCGCGCCCTCAAGATGCATGGCGGCGTGGCGAAGGACGCGCTCGGGCAGGAGAACCTGAAGGCGCTCGAAGCCGGGCTCGCCAATCTCACCCGCCATGTCGGCAACATCCGCAAGTTCGGCGTGCCGCCGATCGTCGCGATCAACCACTTCGCGACCGATACCGCCGCCGAGCACGAACTCATCCGCAATTACTGCCGCAACCATCTCGGCGTCGAGGCGGTGATCTGCCGCCACTGGGCGCAAGGCGGCGCCGGCGCGGAGGAACTCGCCCACAAGGTCGCCGCGCTCGCGGATGAAGGCGAGGCCGATTTCGCCCCGCTCTACCCGGACGCCATGCCGCTGCGCGAAAAGCTGGAGACGGTGGCGCGCGAGATCTACGGCGCGGCCGGCATCAGCCTCGACGCCAAGCTCGCGGCGCGCTTCGCCGATCTCGAGGCCGCCGGCTTCGGCGAGCTGCCGATCTGCGTCGCCAAGACCCAGTATTCCTTCTCGGCCGACCCGACGCTCCGCGGCGCGCCCTCCGGCCACATCGTCCCCTTGCGGGAACTCAGGCTCTCGGCCGGCGCCGGCTTCGTCGTCGCGATCTGCGGGGACATCATGACCATGCCCGGCCTGCCGCGCGAACCCGCCGCCGAACGCATCCACATCGACGCGCAGGGGCATATCGAGGGGTTGTTCTAGGAGCGCTTCCAGCCGTCATGCTCGGGCTTGGCCCGAGCATCTCTCGCCGAAGAAGGCTCCGGCATTATCTCGTCCGGAGATTCTCGGGTCCGCTGAGGCGGCCCGAGAATGACGAGCCAGCTGCAACTCAAGCGAAGTCGAGCTGCACCTTGATCGCCTTCGCCTTGTCGGCGGCGAGGTCGAAGGCCTCGACGGCGCGGTCGACAGGGATCGTCGCGGTCAGCAGCGGCGAGAGATCGATATTGCCCGAACCGATCATCGCCACCGCCCAGTCGAACTCCTCATGGAAGCGGAAGGAGCCGCGCAGGTCGAACTCCTTGGCGACGACGACGTTCATCGGCAGGGTGAACTGACCGCCGACGCCGATCTGCACGATGATGCCGCCCGAGCGCACCACGTCGAAGGCGCCGGTCAGCGCATGCTGGTTGCCCGACGCCTCGAACATCACGTCGAAAGCGCCCTTCTCCGCCCCGTATTCCTCCTTCAGCCGGTCCGGTTCCGCCATGACGTTGATTGCCGCCGTCGCGCCCATCTTGCGCGCCACCGGCAGCGGGCCATCGACCACGTCGGTGGCGACGATCTCAGCCGCGCCCGCCGCTTTTGCCGCGACGATGGTGAGCGCGCCGATCGGCCCCGCCCCCGTTACCAGCACGCGCTTGCCGAGCAGCGGCCCGGCGCGCTTGGCGGCGTGGAGGCAGACCGAAAGCGGCTCGGCGAAAGCGGCCTGCGCCGCGGTGACGCCCGGCGCCACCTTCACCGCCTGCCGCTCCTCGACCACGAGCACGTCGCGAAAGCCGCCCTGCACATGCGGGAAGCGCATCGCCGAGCCATAGAACAGCATGTCGGTGCAGTGCTGCTGCAACCCCATCTGGCAATAGCGGCAATGGCCGCAGGCGCGGCTCGGATTGACCGCGACCCGGTCGCCCGGCTTCACCCGCGAGACCTCGCCGCCGACGGCCTCGACCCGGCCGGCGATCTCGTGGCCAAGGATCAGAGGCTCGCGCACCCGGATCGTGCCGAAGCCGCCATGCAGATAGTAATGCAGGTCCGAGCCGCAGATGCCGCCGGCTTCCATCCGCACGCRCACGTCGCGCGGCCCCAGCTCCGGCGCGGTCGTCTGCTCGACGCGCAGATCCTTCTCGGCATGGATGACGACGGCACGCATGGCGGCTTCTCCTCAAATGGCGCGAGMCAAGCTTAGCCGCGCCGTTGTCTAATCGTTTGAAAACTGCTTACCCAACGACGCGCCACCGGCGCAAACGAAACCGACGCCGGGCTCCGGCAATTTGCGAGGATACGCCATGTCGCTGTCGCTGTTCAGCCTGGAAGGCAAGATCGCGCTGGTCACCGGCTCTGGCCAGGGCATCGGGCTCGCCCTGGCGGAGGGCCTCTCGGAAGCCGGCGCCCATGTCGTGCTGAACGGACGCGACAAGACGAAGCTCGAGCGGGCGCAGCAAACGCTGACCGCGGCCGGCCGCAAGGCTTCCATCGCGCCCTTCGATGTCACCGACCAGAAGGCCGTCGAGGCCGGAATCGCCATGATCGAGGCCGAGATCGGCCCGATCGATATCCTCATCAACAATGCCGGCATGCAGAAGCGGGCGCCGATCACCGAATTCCCGGTCGAGGGCTGGCATGAGGTGATGAACACCAATCTGCATTCGGTGTTCTACGTCACGCAAGCCGTGGCGAAGCGGATGCTGCCCCGTAAACGCGGCAAGATCATCAGCATCGGTTCGGTGATGAGCGAGCTCGGCCGGGCTACCATCATCCCGTACACAGCCTCCAAGGGCGCGGTGAAGATGATGACGCGGGGGCTCGCCGCCGAGCTCGGCAAGCACAACATCCAGGCCAACGCCATCGGCCCCGGCTATTTCAYAACCGAGATCAACCAGGCGCTGCTCGCAGACGAAGCCTTCACCAGCTGGGTCTGCAGCCGCACGCCGGCCGGGCGCTGGGGCGAGACGAAGGAGCTGGTCGGCGCCGCGATCTTCCTGTCCTCGGCGGCTTCCGACTACGTCAACGGCCATCTGCTGATGGTCGATGGCGGGCTGACCGCGGTGGTGTGAGGCCGACATTGCCTCCGCCGTCATTCTCGGGCGAAGCGCAGACCCGAGAATCTCGTGCCGGAATAGCCGTCGGAGCCTCCTTCGGCAGGAGATGCTCGGATCAAGCCCGAGCATGACGCGCGCTCTTCTCAGGCCGCGGCCTTCGTCACCGCATCGACGACATCGTCGACCGCGCGCTCGACCAGATCGCGGTCGTCGCCCTCGGCCATGACACGGATCACCGGCTCGGTGCCGGAGGGCCGGATCACCAGGCGCCCGCTTTCGCCAAGCAACTGCTTCGCCGCCTCGATGGCGCTCATCACCGCCTGCTGCTCCAGCGGCTTGCCGGTCTTGTAGCGCACGTTCTTGAGGATCTGCGGCAGCGGCTCGAAGCAGTGGCAGACCTCCGAGACCGGCTTGTCCATCCGCTTCACCACCGCGAGCAGTTGCAGCGCTGCGACCAGCCCGTCCCCGGTCGTGCCGAAATCCGAGAGGATGATATGGCCGGACTGCTCGCCGCCGAGGTTGAAACCGTGATTGCGCATATGCTCCAGCACATAGCGGTCGCCGACCGCGGTGCGCGCCAGCGACAGGCCTAAGCCCGCCAGATAGCGCTCCAGGCCGAGATTGGACATCACCGTCGCGACGATGCCCGGCGCCGAGAGCCGGCCATCCTCCAGCCAGGAGCGCGCGATCACCGCCATGAGCTGGTCGCCGTCGACGACCTGGCCATGCTCGTCCACCACCAGCACGCGGTCGGCGTCGCCGTCGAGCGCGATGCCGACATCGGCGCGCATCTCCTTGACCTTGCTGACCAGGGTGGACGGATGGGTCGAGCCGATCTCCCGGTTGATATTGAAGCCGTCGGGTTCGACACCGATGGTGATGACCTCCGCACCCAACTCCCAGAGCGCCTGCGGCGCCACCTTGTAGGCSGCGCCATTGGCGCAATCGAGCACGATGCGCAGGCCTTCCAGGCTCAGATTGCGCGGCAGCGTCCGCTTGGCGAATTCGACATAGCGCGCATCGGCGCTGTCGATGCGCTTGGCCCGGCCGAGCATCGGCGAAGTCGCCAGGCGCGGGCCGAGATCGGCGTCGATCAGCGCCTCGATCTCGCGTTCGACATCGTCGTTGAGCTTGTAGCCGTCGGGCCCGAACAGCTTGATGCCGTTATCCTCATAGGCGTTGTGCGAGGCCGAGATCATCACGCCGAGATCGGCACGCATCGAGCGCGTCAGCATGGCGACGGCCGGCGTCGGCATCGGGCCGAGCAGCATGACGTCCATGCCCACCGCGGTGAAGCCGGCCACCATGGCATATTCGATCATATAGCCCGACAGACGGGTATCCTTGCCGATCACCACCCGGTGGCGGTGCTCGCCGCGGCGGAAGGCGAGGCCGGTGGCCTGCCCGACCCTCAGGGCGAGGTCGGGCGTGATGACGCCGTTCGCCCGCCCACGAATGCCGTCCGTTCCGAAATATTTGCGCGTCATTGCCAATCGCTTCCGAGAGGGCGCCAGCACCCTGAATTTGCGTTCTTCTATAGCCAAAAAACCTTTCCGCCTTCTCACAAAATATGACGGAGCGTGACAGGGACGCGGCCCCGCATAGCCCCGCTCTCATCATTCAGGCCCTGTCCTCCCGGGGGCAGCGAAGCGGAGACCCGGGATCCGTGCCGGCATGTTTCCGAAATGCGCTCTGGCATGGATCCCGGATCGGCGCCGCCATGGGCGGCTTGTCCGGGATGACGGCGCGGAAGCGGAATGGAGGCGATCTCCCACCACACATGAAAAAGGCGGCCCGAAGGCCGCCTTTTTCATTTCAGTYGAACCGCCTCACGCCTGCGGTTGCGGCTCCAGCCCGGCATCGGGTTCGCCGCGCTTGCGGCCCTTGCCGGCGCTCGGCACGGCCGAACCGCGCGGGGCGTGCGGCGTGTCGTCAGCGTCGCGCACCGGGCGCTTACCGGCGATCAGGTCGCGAATTTCCTCGCCCGTCAGCGTCTCGAATTCGAGCAGCGCCTCGGCCACCGAGACGAACTCGTCATGGTGCTCGGTGAGGATGGCCTTGGCGTCCTGGTAGCCGTTGTCGACGAGGCGCTTGACCTCGGCGTCGATCTTCTGGGCGGTCGCCTCGGAGACCGCCTGGCTGCGGCCCATCGACATGCCGAGGAAGACCTCTTCCTGATTGTCGCCATAGGCGACCATGCCGAGCTCGTCCGAATAGCCCATCTGCGTGACCATGGCCTTGGCCATCTTGGTCGCCTGCTGGATGTCGCCGGTGGCGCCCGAGGTGACGTTCTCGCGGCCGAAGGTCATCTCCTCCGCCACGCGCCCGCCCATGGCGACCGCGAGCTGCGAGGTGAACTCCTTGAACTTCATCGAGTAGCGATCACCCTCCGGCAGGAACTTGACCATGCCGAGCGCACGTCCGCGCGGGATGATCGTCGCCTTGTGCACGGGGATGCCAGCCGGGACGTAGAGGCCGACGATGGCATGGCCGGCCTCGTGATAGGCGGTCAGCTTCTTCTCCTCCTCGGACATGGCCATGGATTTGCGCTCGGCGCCCATCATGACCTTGTCCTTGGCATCCTCGAACTCGGCATGGGTGACCATGCGCTTGCCGCGACGGGCCGCCAGCAGCGCCGCCTCGTTGACGAGGTTCATCAGATCCGCGCCGGAGAAGCCGGGGGTGCCGCGGGCGAGGATCTTGAGGTCGACATCCGGCGCCATCGGCACCTTGCGGACATGGACGCGCAGGATTTTCTCGCGGCCGGCGACATCGGGGTTCGGCACGACGATCTGGCGGTCGAAACGGCCCGGACGCAGCAGGGCGGGATCAAGCACGTCGGGACGGTTGGTCGCGGCGATGATGATGACGCCTTCGTTCGGCTCGAAGCCGTCCATCTCGACAAGGAGCTGGTTCAGCGTCTGCTCGCGCTCGTCATTGCCGCCGCCGAGGCCGGCACCGCGATGGCGGCCGACCGCGTCGATTTCGTCGATGAAGATGATGCAGGGGGCGTTYTTCTTGGCCTGCTCGAACATGTCGCGCACGCGGCTCGCGCCGACGCCGACGAACATCTCGACGAAGTCGGAGCCCGAGATCGTGAAGAACGGCACATTGGCCTCGCCCGCGACGGCACGCGCCGTGAGCGTCTTACCCGTACCGGGAGGGCCGACGAGCAGCACGCCGCGCGGAATGCGCCCGCCCAGCCGCTGGAATTTCTGCGGATCGCGCAGGAACTCGACGATCTCCTGCAGGTCTTCCTTGGCCTCGTCGATACCCGCAACGTCCTCGAAGGTGACGCGGCCATGGGCCTCGGTCAGGAGCTTGGCCTTCGACTTGCCGAAGCCCATCGCCCGGCCGGCGCCGTTCTGCATCTGGCGGGACATGAAGATCCACAGGCCGATGAAGATGACGAAGGGCAGCGAGTTCACCAGCAGCGCCATGAACCAGGGCGTGCCCTCGGAAGGAGCGCGGGCCGAAACCGTCACGCCCTTCTGGGCCAGTGTCTTCAGCAGGTTCGGGTCGCCATAGGGCGCATAGGTCACGAAGTTGCGACCATCCGAGAAGGTGCCGGAGATTTCCTGGCCCGCGACCACGACGCTCGAGATGCGCCCGGAATCGGACTCGTTGATCAGTTGGCTGTAGGGAATCTCGTTGGTGTTCGAGCGTTGGCTCGGACTCTGGAACAGCGTCACCAACGCCAGGACCAGCAGGAAGATCACCACCCAGAGGGCGAAATTGCGAAAATTCGGATTCATCACCAGTCCGATCGGGCCTGCCGGGACCAACCGGATAAGGCCTGGTTTCACTTAACAGGCAATCTAGGTGCGACATGCGTCCTTGCCAAGGGAAACGCACGCAAAACGCACGACGCCACGTTACTATGATGTCGCAGGGTGAACACCGCGTCTGCGCGGCCCCTCCCGCCGCAAGCTCAGCACGCCGTTCCGGTCGAGCGACAGGATGCATCCGGAGAACGTCCGCTTTGTGGCGGACCCCGCACGCGATGCGGCGAGCAGCGCCGCTGCGCAGGCCTCCAGCCGCTCCAGCCGCCCATAGCTCTCGACGCCTTGCGTCATTTCCGCCAGCGCAAGCGCCAGCACGCGCAGGACGATCTCCTCCGGCTCTTCGGCAAGCTGCCGGAAGCCGAGCCGCCGCTCCTCCCCCACGGTGACCGGGAGCCGCCGCTGCGCCAGCACATCCGCCGCCCGACGTGCCAGGGCATCCTCCTGCCGGGCCATGCGCTCCGCAAGCAATCCGAGCCGCGCCGCATCGAGGCCGTGTTCCGCGAGCGACGGCGCCAATTCGCGCCAGCGCACCCGCTCGAAACGCGAATCGGCATTGCTGGGATCGCGGACGAAGGGCAGGCCCCGTGCCTCGGCGGTAGCGATCAACCGCGATTTCGCGAGGCCCAGCAGCGGCCGGACGATCGCGACCGCGCCTCGCAAGCTGCGCGGGCGCATGCCGACGAGCCCCGCCGGCCCCGAACCATGGGCGATCCGCATCAGCAGCGTCTCGGCCTGGTCGTCGAGCGTATGCGCCGTGACGATGGCCGCGTTGCCGCGCCGCAACGCTTCCTCCGCGAGGAGGTCGTAGCGAGCCTGCCGCGCGGCGGCCTGCAGGCCGTTAGCGGGCTTCGGCCCGGCCCAGCGCAGGATTCTGTGTGCGACGCCCAGCCGCCCGCAAAGCCTCGCGACCGCCTCGGCCTCGCCGGCGGCCTCCGGCCGCAAACCGTGATCGACCGTCGCGGCCTGGAGGGAGGGACGCCCCGGCAGCTTCGCCCAATCCGCCAGCAGCGCCAGCACAGCAACGGAATCGGGCCCGCCCGAGACGGCGACGAGCAGCCCCGGCTCATCTGCCAGAGGCTCGAACAAGGCACTGGCCTCGGCAGCCGAGACCGGCGTCGCCGAAGGATCGAGAGGGAGAACCGCGCTCAAGCGCAGCCGGAACGGCGGCGCTCGCGCTCGACCGCCTGCCGCACGGCACTGGAAGCCTGCGGATAATCCACGCCGACCTTGGCATAGGTGGCGCAGGCCTGCTCCTTGGCGCCGAGCCCGTTCAGCGCCATGCCGAGCCTGAGCAGGCTGTCGGGCGCCTTGCCAGCGCGCGGCGATTCCTTGGAAATCTTCAGGAACTGCTCCGCCGCCTCGCGATAACGCTGGCGCTGCATGTAGCTCTCGCCGAGCCAGAAGGTCGCGTCGGTGGCGAGCCGGTCACGCGGATAGCTCTGCAGGAACTGGCGAAAGCCCATTTCGGCCTGCTCGTATTCCCGGCGCTGGAACGCCGCATAGGCGCCGTCATAGGCTTCCTTGGCCGTGGCCGGACCGCTCGCGGCGGCGACGCTCTGGCCGCGCGGGACGCCCGGAGCCGCCCCGCCCTGCTGGACCGGGCGCCCGACGCCTTGCAGATCGAGCGGCTGGCCCGTCGCCGGGCCTCCGGAATACTCGTCCTCGATAATGCCGGCGATGCCGCCGCCAAGCTGTTGGGGCCCCCCGGCCGCGCCCTGCTGGGTCGTCGGGTCGAAGGCATCGCCGCGGCGCTGGCGCTGCGGCGTCCCGCCGGCGGGAGGCGTGGAGGAGGGACGCGCGCCGCCCTTTTCGTTCAGGCGGAAATCGACATCCTGCTGGAAACGGCTGAGCTGATCGCTCAGGCGCTTGTTCTCGAACTGGAGCTGCTCGATCTGTCCGGCCATCTGGCGGAGCTGGTTTTCGAGCCGGGTGGTGCGCACCAGCAGGTCGGCGGCATCCTGCGCCGAAGCCGGCAGGGCCGCTCCGAAAAGCCCCGCAGCGAGCGCGAGCGCCGGCAATGCCGGACGGGCGAGGAGGCGGGCAAGGGAAAAGCCAGGCATCTGAAAAACCGGTTCCTTAACTGAAACTGTCGCGCATCTCTTATATCACCCACGCACCACGGCCAAAATATGAACAACTTCATGAGCCGCCTGCGAAATTCGGCTGGCGCCGGCAAAACGCCTCTGGCGCTTTGCCGGCGCGTTGCCTACATTGGTTGGGCGGGGCTGCCTGGTGCGTGCGAGACAGCATTCCCCGGGCCCATACGACTCCCTAGGGAGCTGTCCCTGACCGGGTCCCTGGATCCGGACACACGGCGCCCACCTACTTCTGTAGGTGTCCCGGGATTCAAAACTCCACGGCCGAGGTGGCTCCGCAGCCTTTATGACCAGCATGGCGTCCGAGACCCTTCCCCAGCCTTCCGCCGTCAAGGCAGCACTACGCGCGTCGGCGCTCGCCCGGCGTGATGCGCTCGAGATCGACGACCGGCTCGAATGGGACCCCGACATCGCGGAACGGACGCTGGCTTTGCCGCTCTGGAATGCGGACGGCCCGGTTTCTGCCTATTGGCCGATGCGCTCGGAGGCCGATCCACGCCCGGTCCTGGAAGAGCTGCACCGGCGCGGCCTGCCGCTCTGCCTGCCCGCGATCGTCGCCGGGCGCATGATCTTCCGCCGATGGGCGCCCTATGAGCCGATCGTTCCGGGCGGTTTCGGCACGCTCGTTCCGTCCCCGCAGCAGCCCGAGATCGCGCCGCGCATCCTGATCGTGCCGCTGGCCGCTTTCGACCGGCGCGGCTACCGCATCGGCTACGGCCGGGGCTATTACGATCGCGCGCTGGCCGAGCTCGGCCCGACCGTCAGCATCGGCATCGCCTATGCGGCGCAGGAGATCGAAGCCGTGCCCGACCAGCCGCATGACCGGCGCCTCGACTGGATCGTGACCGAGCGCGAAACCATCCGCTGCGGTTGATTCTGCCGGGCTTTCGGGCCACGGAGGAAGCATAACAGCCTGCGGACCGGTTTCATGCGTCTTCTCTTCCTCGGTGACATCGTCGGCCGCCCGGGCCGGATTGCGGTGCAGGAGCGCCTGCCTGCCCTGCGCGAAGCCTGGAAGCTCGACTGCGTCGTCATCAACGGCGAGAATTCCGCCGGCGGCTTCGGCATCACCGAGGCGATCTGCGACGAGATCCTCGCCGCCGGCGCCGATGTGATCACGCTGGGCAACCATTCCTGGGACCAGCGCGAGGCCCTCGTCTTCATCAACAGGCAGGACAGGCTGATCCGCCCGGCCAATTATCCGCCCGGCACGCCCGGCCGTGGCGCCACGGTCGTCGAAGCCCGCAACGGCGCCCGGGTGCTCGTCGTCAACGTCATGGGCCGGCTCTTCATGGACCCGCTGGACGACCCCTTCGCCGCCGTCGAGCGCGAGCTTGCCGCTTGCCCGCTCGGCGAGGTCGCGGATGCCGTCATCGTCGATGTTCATGCCGAGGCGACGAGCGAGAAACAGGCCATGGCCTATTTCCTCGATGGCCGCGCCAGCCTCGTGGTGGGTACCCATACCCACGCTCCGACCTCGGACACGCGCATCCTGCCGGCCGGAACCGCCTATCAATCCGATGCCGGCATGTGCGGCGACTATGATTCCGTGCTCGGCATGCAGAAGGACGAGCCGGTGCGCCGCTTCCTGCAGAAGGTGCCGGGCGCGCGACTGGAGCCGGCCACCGGCGAAGGCACGCTCTCGGGCATCGCCGTCGAGATCGACGACGCGACCGGGCTGGCCAAAGCCACTTGGGCGGTCCGCATCGGCCCGCATCTGAGCGAGGCCCTGCCCGGCTGGGCCGCCTGAGCCGAGGCCCGCTCGGTTAGATCGCCGCGCGTCCCAGCGGACCCATGAGCGGCGATCTATCTGCTTGTCATTGCAACCTATGATTCCGGAAAGCCGGCTCCGCTTTCCGGTCGGAAGCGACGGCGCGGGACTGCCGGATCAAGGTCTCGAAGGCCTCGCTCATGCCGGCCGCGTGCCGGGAGAGCGCGCCGGCGACACCCAGCACCTCGGAGACGGCATTGCCCGCCTCCTGCGCCCGCGTGCTCAGCTTGCCGATCGCATCGGCATTCGCCTCCGTGCCCACCGCGGCCTGATGCGCGCTGCGGGCGATCTCCTGCGTCGCAGCCCGCTGCTCGTCGATGCTGGCGGCGACGACCGAGGCGATCCCGCTGACCTGGCTGACGAAGGCGACGATGCGTTCGAGCGCCGCGACCGCCTCGCGAGTCGCCGCCTGCATCGCCGGCACCTGCGCGGCGCCGCGACATTGCTGACATTGCTCGACGCGTCATCCGCGGTCCGCACGGCCTTGAAAGCCTGCGCGCTGGTCTCGCCGACGACGGCCTCCATGGTGGCGGCCAGGCTCTCGACCTTCACCGCGCCCGAGCCCACGGCGCTCACGACGTCGCGGACCGTGCCCTCGAAGGCTTCGATCTGCCGGCGCGTCGCGTCACGACGGTCCTGCTCGACCAGCGCATAGGTCTCGAGGAGGAGCTCGAGGTCGAACTGGGCGGCCTTGGACAGGGCCGCACGCGTGGCGATCCCGGTATCGAGACGCGTACGGCGCCAGCGCCCGCTCAGGCTCGTCAATCTGCGCTGATCGAGCCCGAGTTCGGCGATCAGGGCGTTGACCACGATGCCGTGGCAGATGACGACCGCATAGATCGGGACGCCATGCTCGTGGAAAGCCGTCGCCAGGCTGCGGGCCGACTCCGTGAACCCTTCGCCGAAATCGCCCGAGGCCAACCGGATCCAGTGTGCCAGCCGTCGCTCGTGAACCTGCGGCTGGCTCAGCGCCTTGGCGATCTCCGGCCAGGGCGCGAACTGTTCGTGCAGTTGCGGCAGCAGCGAGGGCAGGCGCTCGCGCGCGAAACCCGCCAGCGCCGCCAGCAGCGCCAGATCGCGCTCCGAGATCTGGAAGGCGCGAAAACGGTGCTCCTGCCCGGCGATCGTTTTGGTGGTCAAGATGTCACTCGGGATGGCGGGAGCGGTAGCGGGGCGCGGGTCGATGCTGCCCCGAATGCTGCGCTTGCACGGTAAAGATTCATCTAATGGGAGGCCCGGACAGGGCTGCATCCCGCTTGCCTGCGGGCARATCCGCCGCCTATAAGGCCGCTTTGCTGGATCGCTGGGCTGGAACGCCGCCCGGACCAGGCGCGTTACGGATCAATCGCAGAAGGCAACGGAAGCCCATGGCCGGCCATTCACAGTTCAAGAACATCATGCACCGCAAGGGCAAGCAGGACGCGGTGCGTTCCAAGCTGTTCTCGAAACTGGCCCGCGAAATCACCGTCGCCGCCAAGATGGGCATGCCGGATCCCAATATGAACCCGCGCCTGCGCATGGCCGTGCTCGCCGCCCGGGCCGAGAACATGCCCAAGGACAACATCCAGCGCGCCATCAACAAGGCGGCCGGCGGCGAGGGCGATAACTATGACGAGGTCCGCTATGAGGGCTACGGCCCGGGCGGCGCCGCCGTCATCGTCGAAGCGCTGACCGACAACCGCAACCGCACGGCTTCCGCCGTGCGCTCCTACTTCACCAAGTCGGGCGGCGCGCTCGGCGAAAGCAACTCCGTCTCCTTCATGTTCAACCGCGTCGGCGAGATCAGCTATCCGCCGGAGGCCGGCGACGCCGACACAGTGATGGAAGCGGCGATCGAGGCCGGCGCCGACGACGTGATCTCGGACGAGAACGGCCACACCATTCTCTGCGCCTTCGACGCCCTGAACGAGGTCTCGAAGGCCCTCGAAGCCGCGCTCGGCGCGCCGGCTTCGGCGAAGCCCGTCTGGCGGCCGACGACTTCGGCCCCGCTCGACGAGGAGAAGGCCGCCTCGATGATGCGATTGATGGAAGCGCTCGACAATGACGACGACGTCCAGAACGTCTTCGCCAATTTCGAGATCGCCGACGACATCATGGCCAAGCTCAGCGCCTGAGGGGAGCCGGCTCGCTTCACGGCGTCATTCTCGGGCGAAGCGAAGCGCAGACCCGAGAATCCCGGGCCGAAGGAGGCTCTAGAGCCTCCCTTTCGATGAGATGCTCGGGGCGAGCCCGAGCATGACGCCCTTCAGCGCCCGATCATCGCATCCCAGAGCGGCAGGCTGACCAGGGCGCTGAGGAAGATCACCAGATAGGCGCCGCGCCGGAAGCTCGCCTCCGAGGCGAGGCGGAAGCCATGCACGCCGCCCCAGAAGCCGATCGCGTAGACGGCGAAAAGCGGCACCGCCGTCAGCAGCGCCTGCAGGGTGAGGATGCCCTTCCACCACAGCACCGCGCCGCTGATGAAGGTCGAGATCCCGAAAAAGGTCTGCAGGTTGGCGCGCGTCTTGTGGCGGTCATTGCGCTGCGCGCCGAGCCAGAACACGGCGAGCGGCATCCCGCCGATCGAGGCCATGCCGTTGCACAAGCCGGAGAGCGCGCCGACGCCGAGCGAGAGCGAGACGCTCGGCCGCCCGTGATAGCGCCAGCCGGAGGCCATCAGCCCGACGGCCGCCAGCACCAGCAGCGCCAGCACCCAGCGCATCGTTTCGCGATCGAGCCAGGTGAGCAGCCAGACGCCGGCCGGCAAGGCGAGCGTCGCGGTCACGAGCAGCGGCACGATCTCCCGCCATTCGGCCTGTTTCGCGCTCCGGGCAGCGACCGGCAGGGCCACGGGCAGGTCGATGAACCAGATCAGCCCCAGCGCCGCGACCGGCCCCAGCACCACCGAGGCGAGCGGCATGAACACCATCGCGAAGCCGAATCCGGTGAAGCCGCGCACCAGCCCCCCCAGCAACGTAGCGGCGAGGAGAACGGCGACGCCGTCGCCGGCGAGAGCCGGAAAGAACAGGTTTTGCAGGCCGGACATCACGGGAGAAATGCGAGGAGGGAAACGAACTGCACCATGTCCTTGCCCGGCCGGAAAAGGAAATCGTCCTTTCTGATGCGTCCGATGAGGAGAATTCATCCATGCCGGCGCATCACATGGGACAAATCCGAAACACCCGCTAGTTTGAGGCACCATGGCACCCCCGATTCGCATCCTCGGCATCGATCCCGGCCTCCGGAAGACCGGCTGGGGGATCGTCATATCGGAGGGCAGCAAGCTCTCCTTCGTCGCCTGCGGCTGTATCGAGAGCGATGGCGCGCTGCCGCTCGGCGACCGGCTGCGGCAGCTTCACGAAGGCATCGGCAAGGTGATCGCCGCCCACAAGCCGCATGAGGCGGCGGTGGAGGAGACTTTCGTCAACCGCGACCCGCAATCGGCGCTGAAGCTCGGACAGGCCCGCGGCATCGCGCTGGTGGTGCCATCGCTGGCGGGGCTGAGCGTGGCAGAATATGCGGCGAACCTCGTCAAGAAGACCGTGGTCGGCGTCGGCCATGCCGACAAGAAGCAAGTCCAGGCGATGATCCGCGTGCTGCTGCCCAAGGCCGAGACCAGCTCCGCCGACGCGGCGGATGCGCTGGCCGTCGCGATCTGCCATGCCCAGCATCGCGGCATGAGGGCCCTGGTCGCGCAGATGCGCGCGGCGGGCTGAATGACGGCCGGGGAATCCACACGATGATCGGCAAGCTCAAGGGCCTGATCGACTCCTATGGCGAGGATCACGTCATCATCGACGTGCAGGGCGTCGGCTATGTCGTGCAATGCTCCTCGCGCACGCTCCAGCGGCTGCCCAAGCCCGGCGAGGCGGCCGTGCTCTCGATCGAGACCCATGTCCGCGAGGATGCGATCCGCCTCTACGGCTTCATGTCCGATGTCGAGCGCGACTGGTTCCGGCTGATGYAGGTGGTGCAAGGCGTCGGTGCCAAGGTCGCGCTCGCCATCCTCTCGACGCTCGACCCCGGCGGCCTCGCCACCGCCATCGCCACCAATGACAAGGCGGCCATCGCCCGCGCGCCGGGCGTCGGCCCCAAGCTGGCGCAGCGCCTCTGCGCCGAGCTGAAGGACAAGGCGCCGGCCTTCGGCCATGTCGATCCGAGTCTCGCCCAGCTCTCCGGCGCGCTCGAGGACAGGAAGCTGCCCCAGCCCGTGGCCGATGCCGTCTCGGCGCTGGCCAATCTCGGCTACCCGCAGGCCCAGGCCATCGCCGCGATCGCCGCGGCGGCGAAGGAGGCCGGGGACGGCGCCGGCACCGCCCAGCTCATCAAGCTCGGCTTGAAGGAGTTGGCGAAGTGACAGGGCGCCTGCCGACGTGGCGCGCGATGTTGACGTTGAGATCGTTGAGAATATTCGTGATCTCTTTCCTGATCCCTCCCCCGTTCATTACGATCCTGGGGGCAGTGACCGGAATTCTGGTTGCGCATAAATTCCCCGATAGCGTCGTCCCGTTTATTCTTGCAGGCCTTCCGTTCGCTATTGTTGCCTCATTTATTACATATTCGATACCGGTAGCGCTGGTATCTATTTTCATTGTATTTTGCCCCTTTTTTTACAAAAATATAAATTACGCAGATGACGCCTCTCTGGTAGTTTCTGGATTATCTTTTGGTATATTTTACGGAATTATATCTGAATTCAAAATTACGATCATAGTATCCGGAGCTATCGCAGGAATAATTTCTACTTTGGTGTCGCTGATCGCAACCAAAAACCTAAGAGCACGCGACTACTTGTCCGGACACACATGACGATGGACACAGACCATTTGATTCTGCGCCAGGTAGAGGACAAGGGCGAACTGCTCAAGATCATGATGGTGGCCTGGGGCTCGCACCGCATGATGATCGACCTCCACGTCTATGACGTGGCCGAGATCGACGCCCTCGGCCTCTACGAGCCGAACGGGCGTACCGCCGCACTGGCGAGCTGGACGATCCGGGGCGAGACSGCCTATCTCTGCGCCCTGCATTCGCTGAGACCCGGCGA
>NZ_JBFRDQ010000090.1:0-21133 GCF_052113865.1 Allobosea sp. TAB14
GTCGCGGAACAACCTGATCTTGCGCTCGCGCTGGCGCTCCGGCGGATAGACGATCCAGTAGGAGCGGTCCCCCCGCACTGCGTGTTCAATGGCGAAGACGAGCCGCCCGGCCGCGATGTCATAGGCGAAGAGTTCCGGCGCCGCCATCGCGACGCCATGCCCGCGCAGCGCCGCCTGGATGTTCATCGCCTGCATCGATAACGCCATCGTGGCCCGTCCGCCGGGCTTCGGCGCCGCGATACCGACATCGGCGAACCAGTTTGCCCACCAATCATCCGTCGGGCTGAGCAGCGGGGCCCGCAGCAGGTCCTGCGGCTCGCGCAATTGTAGCCGCTCGCGCAGTTCCGGCGTGCAGAGCGGTGCGTAGTGGCATGCGAAGAGCTTCTCCGCGACCAGCCCGGGCCATTCGCCCATCCCGAAGCGCAAGGCCAGGTCGACCGACTCCGTCGCGAAGTTGACGAGATGCTCCGAGGTCCCGACCCGCACCTCGAATTGCGGGTTCTCGATCTGGAACTGGGCGAGGCGCGGTGAAAGCCAGGTGATCGCCATCGTCTGCAACGCCGAGATCGTCAGGACCGTCTGGTTCTCTTCGCAGAGATCGCGAAACACCGTGCCGATATCGGCGAGCGCCTTCGCCACCGGCCCGGCAAGGCGTTGCCCGATCGCCGTCAGCACGACCTGGCGGGGCTGGCGCACGAACAGCGCGGCGCCCACTCGGTCCTCCAGCAAGCGGATCTGGTAGCTCACCGCCGCCTGCGTCATGCCGAGTTCCTCGGCCGCGCGGGTGAAGTTCTGGTGGCGCGCCGCAGCCTCGAAAACGCGGACCGCGGCGAGCGGAGGAAGCTTTGGTGGCGGCGGATGCGCGGGCATACCGAACCATAAGCCCTCTTTATGGCAGGTGACAATCTTCCGCTTTGTCGTCCCGCGCCATCCGGCTCAGATTCACCTCACACCGCCAGGCGCATCGCCTGCCGCCTCCGAGGATCGGATCATGACCTGCCTACCGCAAACGGCGCCGCTCGCCCCCCGGGCCGGCGCCTCCTTCCTGCTCGGCCTGCTGGCGTCCTGGCAGCGTCATGCGGCTGCCGCCCGCACGCAGCGCCGCCTCGCCATGCTGGACGACCGCGCGCTTTGCGACCTCGGGCTCTCGCGCGATGTCGTGGACCCGCCGCATCCCAGCGACGCTGCCGGATTATGGCTCAACCGCATTCCCGGATGAAGGCCGCCGGCGCCTTCGCCGCAAAAGCGGTTTCCACTTTGGCGGAACATGCTCTAGACGACGGCGGACCCACAAACGCCAGATCGCAAGCCGCCATGACCACCTACAAATCCGATTTCCTGCGCGTCCTCGACGAGCGCGGCCTCATCCACCAGGTCTCCGACCCGGCCGGCCTCGATGCTCTGTGCCGGCAGGGAACCCAGACGGCCTATGTCGGCTATGACGCGACCGCGACCTCGATCCATATCGGGAACCTGATCTCGCTGACGATGCTCTACTGGTTCCAGGAGACCGGCCACCGCCCGATCACGCTGATGGGCGGCGGCACCTCCATGGTGGGCGACCCCTCCTTCCGCGACGACCAGCGCAAGCTGCTGACCGTCGAGGAGATCGCCACCAATATCGAGAGCATCAAGCGCGTCTTCGGCCGCATCCTGCGCTATGGCGACGGCCCGACCGACGCGATGATGGCCAACAACGCCGATTGGCTGCTGAAGCTGAACTATGTCGAATTCCTGCGCGATGTCGGCCGGCATTTCTCGGTCAACCGCATGCTGTCCTTCGATTCGGTGAAGCTCCGGCTGGACCGCGAGCAGTCGCTGTCCTTCCTCGAATTCAACTACATGATCATGCAGGGCTACGACTTCGTCGAGCTCAACCGCCGCTATGGCTGCCGCCTGCAGATGGGCGGGTCCGACCAGTGGGGCAACATCATCAACGGCGTCGATCTTTCGCACCGGATGGGCGGCCCGCAGCTCTACTGCGTGACGACGCCGCTGCTGACGACCTCGTCCGGCGCCAAGATGGGCAAGACCGCCAACGGCGCGGTCTGGCTCAATGCCGACGTCTTCAGCCCCTATGATTTCTGGCAGTATTTCCGCAACACCGAGGATGCCGATGTCGGCCGCTTCCTCAAGGTATTCACGCGCCTGCCGCTGGACGAGATCGCCCGGCTCGCTGCGCTCGGCGGGGCCGAGCTGAACGAGGCGAAGAAGATCCTCGCGACCGAGATCACGGCGATCGTCCACGGCCGCGAGGCCGCCGAAGCCGCTGCCGAGACGGCGCGCAAGACCTTCGAGGAAGGCGCCCTCGCGACCGACCTGCCGAGCGTCGCGATCCCCCGCGGTGAGATCGAGCCGGGCCTTGGCGTGCTCAGCGCCTTCGTCAAGGCAGGGCTCGTGCCCTCGACCGGTGAGGCGCGTCGGCAGGTCAAGGCCGGGGGCTTGCGCGTCAACGATGTCGTCGTCACGGACGAGCGCGCCACGCTCGGCCTCGCCGATCTGACCTCGGATGGGGCGGTCAAGCTCTCCTTCGGCARGAAGAAGCACGTCCTGCTGCGGCCGGAATAGGCACAGGCCCGATCCGGCAAGGACAGCTTCGGCAAGAACAAGCAACCTCATCCGGTCGCGCCGTCATTCCCGGGCTAAGCGAGGCGCAGTCCGGAAATGTCTCGCCGTGAGAGGCGCCGTTCCTCCACGAGACGCTCGGGGCAGGCCCGAGCGTGACCGCAAATCTCGCCTCGTCAGTATCGCTCAGGGCCGTGGCGGCGCCTGCCCCGGCTGGACCGGCCGCTGCTCGGGTGCCCCGCCGAGCGGATCGACGAAGCGGCGCAGGATACCCGGTGCAAGGGCGGAGAGCGGGTTGATCGTCATGTTCGGCGCGCTGGCCGGGCCGGAAATGCGGAAATTCACCGCGAAGAGCCCGCCATACTGGCTGCCGCCGCCGAGCAGCGCCCCCACCACCGGCACCTGCGCGAAGGCGTTGTTGAAGGCATAGCCCGGCACAAAGGTGCCGCCGATGTCGACGCGGTCGCGGCCATAATCGACATGGCCCTGAAGGGTGAAGCCGACCTGCTGGCCCCAGATCACCATGTCCGAGACGTCGAGCCGGCTGGCGGAGCGGGTGAACTCGGCGCGCAGCTTGGTGAAGGCGACTTCGCTGACGTCGATGCGGACGTCCGGTGGGTCGCCTCCGGTACGCTCGCCCGTGAAGGCGCTGCTCGACGAGGTGCCGACGACGCGTCGCAGCGCCGGCTCGTTGCGCACGAGGAAGTTGCGGAACAGCAGGTCGCCGCTCTGGTTCTCGCCTGTCCCCATGGTCAGGATGAGGTCGCCGCCATAGGCCTTGTTGTAGAGATCGAGGAAGCGCAGCAGCGAGCCGCCATTCTCCGTCTGCACGACGAGCTTGCCGCCCTCGCTCTGGCGCTGCCTGACAGTCACGTCGGCCTTGCCGATGCGCCCCTGGAAATTGACCATGCGCAGATCGCCGCCGCGTTTGGAGAATTTCAGCGTGCCGTTGGTGATCGCCTCGTTGTTGAAGCCGGTCAGGATCGGCACGTCGAGATCGACGTCGTAGTCGCCGCCCTTCTGCTGCGCCGAGCGATCGCCACGCGGCGCCTGGGCTGGGCTCTGAACGTCCTTGATGAAGGGCCGCAGATCGGCCACCGCGCCGCGGACAATGACTTTGGTGACGCCGCCGTCCCGCTTGATGTCGAGCTTGAGGTTGTCACCCGGCGAGAGACGGAACTGCGTCAGGCTCGCGCTCTCCAGCCCGTTCTGCTTGTTGAGCTCGACGCGCCCCCTGATCTGCGCACTGCCTGCATCGAACGAGAAATCGTCGAGATCGGGCCCGTCGGTATCGAGGATGTAGTTGAAGCTGACCTTGCCCGGCCGTCCGGCCGGCTTGCTCAGGCCCGGTATCGTTCCGTCGAGCCCGACCTTGGTCAGGTCGATCTCGACCCGCGGTGGCGTGTTCAGCTGGCCCTTGCTGAAGCTTTTCACCACCTTGACCGGCAGCGCGCCGGAAATACCGGAATCCGGTCCGATGCCTCGTCTTTGCCGTGCCGCCGCATCGAGGGAGAGCAGCAGTGTCGCATCACCCTGCCCCTTCGCATTCTGCTTGATCTCGATTTGCGTCTTGTCGC
Organism: Allobosea sp. TAB14; assembly: GCF_052113865.1. NCBI lineage: Bacteria > Pseudomonadati > Pseudomonadota > Alphaproteobacteria > Hyphomicrobiales > Alloboseaceae > Allobosea > Allobosea sp. TAB14. Next base: position 4,143 of record NZ_JBFRDQ010000090.1, read on the forward strand.
CGCCGACCTTCGCGTCGCCACGCAGCGCCAGACCGTTGCGATCGAAATTCATCGTGAAGGAGCCGGCGTCGAGCTTCTCGGTTCCCAGCATCGTGTCGGATGCGACATTGGACAGGATGCCGTTGCCGCTGATCGACACCTCCTCCGTCTTCAGGTCGTTCGCCAGCGGCAGGGTGAGCGCGACCTTGAGGTCGCTCGCGCCCTTGATCGCAGCGGGGTCGATCTGGCCCGGGGTGAAGTCCTTCAGCGCCGGAAAGCCCAGCAGAGCGGTCAGCGAATCCATCGAGCCGGCAATCCGAAACGCGATATTCGCCGGGGCGCGATGTATCCAGTAGTCCGGCATCGCGAAGCTGGCGTCGCTCAGCCGCATGCTGCGGCCATTGCCGAGATCGGCCGTCGCCTGGCCGATCGCAAGTTGCACCGTGCGCCCCGTGACCTTGCCCGCAACCACCGCATCCGTAAGGGGCGGCAGGCCGGGGTCGGGCAGATATCGCACCTGATCGGCGTCGATGACGACGAGCAAGGCGCCGTCGGGCATGCCGCCGCCATGGATGAGCTTGGCGTGATCCTCCGCCGGCAGGTCGAGATCGACGGTCAACGACTTCATGTGTCCGGCCGCGAGTTGCCGCTCCAGCGTGTTGTGCACGTCCGGGGAGGTGAACTTCGGCCAGATCGCCAGAAGTGCCCTCGGATCGGAATCCATCGCCTTGACATGGAAGCGCTGCAGCGGGGAACTGCCGACGCGCTGGACGAAGGCGGTCATGTCGACCTTGGCCTTGGGACCGCGGATGCTGAGCTCATCCACTCCGACCGCGCCGTTGGCGGGATCGATTTTGAGATTGGCCTTCAGGCCGTCCATCTGCACCGCCGGGTCGCCATCGAGCCCGGCGAGCTGTCCCTTGGCGTCGAGTTCGAGACGCCAGCCGCCATTATCCTCGCGCAGCGAACCGGAGGAGACGAAATGCGTCGCGCCGGCATCGATCTCGGCCCGCACGATGTTGAGCTGGGTCAGATCGGGGCCGCTGGCCACCTCCAAATGGGCCGAAGCGAGCTTGACGGTCGGCATCGGGCTCTCCGGGAAGCGGATCGAACCGGATTGGACGTCGATCTTGGCCGTGATCGACTGCTTGCCGTCGGGCGTCTGCCGCAGCGTCGCCTTGCCTTGAAGGGGGAGGCCCTCCAGCTCCATCCCGCCCGTCCCGAAGGCCAGCGCGACGGCCTCGGCCGGCTCGAAGCGCTGGATATCGATATCGGCGCGCTGGGTTCCGTCGGCTTCGGTGGTGAGATCGACCGCCATCTCCTTCCAGCGTTGCCCCGTGCGGCCCTTCATCGTCAGGCGCGTGCCGCGCTCGCCGATCCGCGACAGCCGAATCTCGACATCCTCGAAGCCGGCCTTCTGGCGCCCCTCGGGATCGACCAGCGAAAGGCGGGCGCCGTTGATGCCGGCGTTCTCCAGTGCGCCGAGCAGCCCGTCGCCGCGCGCCAGCGTCGAGATCGCGCTCATGATGCCGGTGAAGGCATTCCACTGCGCGGCATCGGGAACCGTCGCGGGTGGCGGTGTCTCTGCGGGAGCCGAATCGGCGTTCACGACGAGCGCGCCGTTTTTGTCGACGCCGAGCCGGACGTTGACGCCGCGCAAATCGATCGAGACCAGGCGGATATCGCCCTTGAGCAGCGCCATCGGCTCATAGCCGAGGATCGCCTCCGGCGCCCGGATGACGGCGCCGCTCGAGTGACGGAACGAGACTTGCCTGACCCTGAGCTGAGAATGCCCGTCGATGCGGCCGAGCTCGGCCGAGGCGGCCTCCACCTTCCAGTCGGGGCCCAGCCGCTCCTCGATCGCGGACGAGATTCGCCCTTCGAGACCGGAGAGCGGAATGATCCCGGTGACGAGCAGCGTCACGGCCGCGCCGGCCAGCACCACGGCAGCGACCACGATCGCGACACAGATCGTGATCAAGCCGGCCCTGGCGCGCTTCTTCACGACCTCCGCATCGCAGGCCGCGCCCTGCGGCGCCGGCTCGCCCTGCCCGGCAAGCGCAACCTTTGCTTCCTGCTCCGCCAAAATGCGCGTGGTCCTCTCGGGCGTCGGTGCCGCTTCCGACAAGGTGCAGCAAAAGCGCCCCTTGCCGCAATCTCGGGAGACGGCATGGATGTCGATGTGACCTGACGATGCGATTCGGCAACCCGTAACCGGCGGCTGCCTCGTCTTTCGCCAGATCGCGCCGCTCCCCGGCCAGTGAGGGACGGGTTTCGTCGGGCACACGAACCCGATCGGAGAACCGATCCTACTCAAATCTAGCGGCTGCAGCGGTCCATGCCCCCCGAAGGCGACAAAAGGAAGGCGGAAACGATGGTTTTGCAGGAAGGTGAAGCGGCCCCGGATTTCCGTCTGCCGCGCGATGGCGGTGGCGAGGTCACGCTGGCCGGCTTTCGGGGGCGCAAACTGGTGCTCTACGCCTACCCCAAGGACGACACGACCGGCTGCACGCGGCGTTTCCCCCGGTACCGCGTATGCATGCACAGCCTCACACAGCCCCGTCCCTCCCGGTCAGCGGGCTCGTCGTCCACAAGACCTACACCATCCGCCGTTCGACGATGCTCATGGGTTTGGGCTGGCTCGCGCTGATGACGGCGTGCAGCGGCACCGCCGGCTGGTACATCCTCAGCAAGGACGACCTCGCCGCCCGCATGATCGCCCGCGAGACGACGCGGCAATACGCCTATGAGGACCGCATCGCCGCCCTGCGTGCGGATGTCGACCGTTATGCCAGCCGCGCCTTGCTCGACCAGGACGGTGTCGAGTCCCGCGTCGACGAGCTGGCAACCCGCCAGGCCGAGCTCGAATCGCGGCAGTCGCTCGTGACGGCGATGACCGATGCATTGCAATCCAACGGCGTCCTGCCGGCCAACAGGCTTCCCCTGCGCCCACGCGTGGCCAAGCCCGAGGAAGCGATTCGGGCCTCGGGCGTGACGAGCTTCGCGCCGATCATGCCGAGCAAGCCGACCCCTGCCCCCGAGACGCCAGCGCTGCGCGGCGCCGAGGCCAACGCCCAGAATGGCTGGCAGTCGGGCGAGGTCGCCCCGCCCGAGCCCCCCGCCAAGCGGGTCGAGGCGAGCCTGGAGAAGCTCGACAAGGCCATGGCCCGAACCTCCGACGCGCAGCTCGACGCCCTCAAGGAGATGGACCAGAAGGTCGCGGAGGCGCAGAAGAAGCTGCGCAGCGCGCTCGCGGAAACCGGGCTCGACACCGACCGCATGGCTGCCCCGGCCATCGTCGATGGCGGCGTCGGCGGCCCGCTGGTACCGGTGAAGCTCGATCCCTCGGCCGGCCCCTTCGAGGCGACCCTGACCACGCTGCAGCCGCGTCTGACCTCTCTCATCCGCCTGCGCGGCCTCGCCGAGCAGATGCCGCTCGGCCGGCCGATGACAGGCGATCACGACTTCACCTCGAATTTCGGCTACCGCACCGATCCCTTCACGCGCGGGCTGGCAATGCATACCGGCGTCGATTTCCGCGCCGCGCCGGGCTCCCCGATCCTCGCCACCGCGCCCGGAAAAGTCGTGGCGGCCGAATATAACGGCGGCTACGGCAACATGGTCGAGGTCGAGCACGCCAACGGGCTGAGCACGCGCTATGCCCATATGTCGGCGATCTCCGTCTCGGTCGGCCAGATGGTGAAGGCCGGCACGGTGGTCGGCAAGGTCGGCACGACCGGCCGCTCGACCGGCCCGCATCTGCATTACGAAACCCGCATCAACGAGGAGCCGGTCGATCCGACCCGCTTCCTCAATGCCGGCAGCAAGCTGGCGAACATTCTCTGATGCGCAGAGCCCCTTTGTCATTCCCGGGCATTGCGCAGCAATGAGTCCGGAGCCCATGAACACGGCGCAGCAAAAAGGGCGGCATGATTGCCGCCCTTTTTCAATTTCCGCGCTCATGGGCTCCGAACCGTGCCGTTGCGCGCCGGGATGGCGATGTCGGGCCTAGTCGATATCCTCGACCTCGACCTCGGTGCCGTAGACGCGCTGGGCCAGCGACGCCTCCATGAACGCGTCCAGATCGCCGTCGAGCACGTCGGCAGGCGCTGTCGAGCTCACGCCGGTGCGCAGATCCTTCACGAGCTGATAGGGCTGCAGCACATAAGAGCGGATCTGGTGGCCCCAGCCGATATCAGTCTTGGAGGCCTGCTCGGCATTGGCCTTTTCCTCGCGCTTCTTCAGCTCGACCTCGTAGAGGCGCGCGCGCAGCATGTCCCAGGCCTTGGCCCGGTTCTTGTGCTGCGAGCGTTCTTGCTGGCAGGAGACTGCGATGCCGGTCGGGATATGCGTGATGCGCACCGCCGAATCCGTGGTGTTGATGTGCTGGCCGCCGGCGCCCTGGGCACGATAGGTGTCGATGCGGCAATCCGATTCGTTGATGTCGATGACGATGCGGTCGTCGACGACGGGATAAACCCAGATCGACGCGAACGAGGTCTGCCGCCGGGCATTCGAATCGAAGGGCGAGATGCGCACGAGGCGGTGCACACCCGATTCGGTCTTCAGCCAGCCATAGGCGTTGTGGCCCTTGAACTGCAGCGTCGCCGAYTTGATGCCGGCCGTGTCGCCGTCCTGGTATTCGAGCGTCTCGACCTTGAACTTTCGCCGCTCGCCCCAGCGCCGATACATGCGCAGCAGCATCTCGGCCCAATCCTGGCTTTCGGTGCCGCCCGCGCCGGGATGGATTTCGACATAGGTATCGAGCATGTCGGCTTCGCCCGAGAGCAAGGTCTCGACCTGCAGCCGCGCCGCTTCGTCCTGAACGGCCTTGATCGCCTGCTCGCCCTCGGTGACGGTGGCGTCGTCGCCCTCCATCTCGCCGAGTTCGATCAGCGTCAGAGCGTCGTCGAGCTCGCGCTCGAGCTTCCCGATACCCTCGATCTGGGTCTCGAGCCCGGTGCGCTCGCGCATCAGCTTCTGCGCGGCTTCGGCATCGTTCCAGAAATCGGGCCCCTCCGAGAGGGCGTTGAGTTCCGCTAGGCGGCGCTGGGCTTCATCCCAGTCAAAGATGYCTCCTCAGCAGTCCGATCGACTGCTTGGCGTTATCGAGTTGCGTCTGGATTTCGGGGCGCATGATCGTCGTCAGATCTTCCGTTGTCGGTCTTGGATTCGTAGCGCTGAGATAGGGGCGAAAGACCGCGCTGTAAACGCCCGCCTCATCTTGCCGGGTCCCGGGGCGTTCATCCCCACCAGCAAAGACAAGGCCCGGATGCGTATCCGGGCCTTGCTGCATCGTGAAAAGCGCTCGTCAGTAGAGGCCGCCGGTGCCCGAGCCGACCGCGCGTCCGCCACCCGCCGGCGCGGCGAACGGGGCGCTGCCGTCGCCCGAGCCGACGACGGAATAGCTGTCGGGCGGCGCAGTGCCGGGCTTGAAGGCCTCGAGGATGCCGCCCTCGCCGCCGGCACGCATGCCAGTGCGTGGATCGACGCGGATCAGCTTGATGCCGGCAGGCACGCGGAACGGCGTCGCGGGCTTGTCCTTGAGCGCCACCGTCATGAAATCGCGGAAGATCGGCGCGGCATACTGGCCCGCCGTCGCGGAGGTGCCGAGCGACTTCGGCTTGTCGAAGCCCATATAGACGCCGACGGCGAGGTCCGGCGAGAAGCCGACGAACCAGACGTCCTTGGCATCGTTGGTCGTGCCCGTCTTGCCGGCGAGCGGCTTGCCGACGGACTTCACCACGGTCGCCGTACCGGCATTGACCACGCCTTCCAGGATCGAGACCATCTGGTAGGCCGTCAGCGGATCGATGACCTGCTCGCGGTTGTCGATGAGGCGCGGCTCGGTCTGGTTCGCCCATTTATCGGCGTTGCAGCCCTCGCAGACGCGCTGGTCGTGCCGGAAGATGGTGGAGCCGGTGCGGTCCTGGATGCGGTCGATCARSGTCGGMCGGATGCGCTTGCCGCCRTTGACSAGCATCGAATAGGCCGCCGTCATCCGCATCACCGTCGTCTCGCCGGCGCCGAGCGCCATCGAGAGCACGGGCTGGAGATCGTCATAGATGCCGAAGCGGCGGGCATATTCCGCGATCAGCGGCATGCCGACATCCTTGGCCAGGCGCACCGTCATCAGGTTCTTCGAGAACTGGATGCCGTAGCGCAGCGTGCGCGGCCCCACCGACTTGCCGTCGAAGTTCTCGGGCCGCCACATGCCCAGCCCCGGCCCCTGGTCGATCTCGATCGGCGCATCGAGGATGATGCTGGACGGGGTGTAGCCATTGTCCAGCGCCGTCGAATAGACGAAGGGCTTGAAGGACGAGCCCGGTTGGCGCATCGCCTGGGTGGCGCGGTTGAACTCCGACTGGTCGTGCGAGAAGCCGCCGACCATGCCGAGCACGCGGCCGGAGAACGGGTCCATCACGACAATGGCGCCATTGACCTCCGGCAGCTGACGCAGGCGGGCATAGCCCGGCCGGTTCTCGATCGGTTCGACATAGACGACATCGCCGGCCGAAACCACCTGCGAGACACGGCCACGGCGGGTCCATTTGATCCCGTCCGCCGCCAGCGTGACCGTTTCGCGGCGGGTGTTGAGGTTGCCGGCATTGTCGCGCAACGGATGCAGGCCGAGCCTGGCGCTGTCGCCGTTGGCATCGAGCACTACGGCGAGCCGCCAGGGCGCGACATCGCCCAGCACCGGCAATTCGCCGAGCGCCTTGCCCCAGTCCTGCCCGGCGATATCGAGCTTCTGGATGGCGCCACGCCAGCCGCGCGCCTCGTCGAACCGCACGAGACCGTCGACCAGCGCCTTGCGCGCCGTCAGCTGGATCTTGGGATCGACCGTGGCACGGACCGACAGGCCGCCTTCGAGCAGCTTCTTCTCGCCATAGCGATCCTGCAATTCGCGGCGGATTTCCTCGGCGAAATAGCCGGCGGCGATGTTGTTCGGCGAGACCTGGCGCGGATTGACGCCGAGCGGCTGCTTCTTGGCGGCTTCGGCGACGTCGCGCTTGACGTAACCGTTCTCGACCATGCGGTCGATCACGTAGTTGCGGCGCTCGATCGCGCGATCGGTATTGCGGAAGGGCTGCAGATCGCTCGGCGCCTTCGGCAGCGCCGCGAGATAGGCGGCCTCCTGCAGGTTCAGCTCATGCACCGACTTGCCGAAATAGTTCAGCGCCGCCGCGGCGATGCCGTAGCTGCCGAGCCCAGGCGCCGGCGCGCCGAGATAGATCTCGTTCAGATAGAGCTCGAGGATCTTGTCCTTCGAGTAGGTCGATTCGAGCTTCAGCGCGACGAGCGCCTCGCGGATCTTGCGCTCGAGCGACTGCTCCGAGCCGACGAGGAAGTTCTTCGCCACCTGCTGGGTGATGGTCGAGGCGCCCTGCGGCCTGCGATTGGCGCCGCGGTTGCGGAAGTTATAGATCGCGGCGCGGGCGAGGCCCTCGGGATCGACGCCCATATGCTTGTAGAAATTCTTGTCCTCGGCCGAGATATAGGCATCGACGACGAGCTTCGGCACCGCCTGGATCGGGATGTAGAGCCGGCGCTCGCGGGCATATTCGGCGATTAGGCTGCCGTCGCCCGCATGGACGCGGGTCATCACCGGCGGCTCGTAGTTCCGCAGCTGGGCGTAATCCGGCAGATCCCTGGAATAATGCCAAATCAGGCCGCCGAGCACGGCCGCGCCGATCACGAAAGCGATCGTGCCGGCAGCGAACAACCATCCGAAGATTCGCAGGATAAACCGCATCTCAGGTCCCGGACCCCATCTCTGCCACCCGGCGCGCGCCGAAACGGGGCGCTTTGCAACGGCAAGCTATAACATGACCGTGATGGCGGAACCGTGGCTTCGCGACCACAATTCGTGTCAACTTGACACCATCTCGCGAACTTAAGGCGCGTGCCGGTTCTCGGCTGCCTGCCCGACAGAGGCACGCTCCCGGGCAAAGTACTCGTCCACCGCCGCACCGACGGCACCAACCGCTTTTCCGCGCCATTCGGCGGAAGTCAACAGCTCGGCATCCTTCGGGCTCGACATGTAGCCGAGCTCGATCAGCACCGAAGGCACGTCCGGCGCGCTCAGCACCCAGAACCGCGCGGAGCGCAGCGGGATCTTGTGCATCCGGACCGAGGCCCCCATCTTTTCGACCAGATTGCGGGCGAAGACCCCGGAGAAGGTCCGCGTCTCGCGTCGCGCCAGATCGATCAGGATGCCGGCGACGTCCTGCACCTCCTCGCTGGTTTCCAGCCCCGCCACGGCATCTGCCTGGTTCTCTTTGGCGGCGAGCCTGGCAGCCTCGGCGTCGGTCGCCCGTTCGGAGCGCGTATAGACGGTGGCACCCCGGACATCCTGGGCCTGCGTCAGCGAATCGRCATGGATCGAGATGAACAGGTCCGCCTTTTCGTCCTGCCCGATCTTCACCCGGTCGCCGAGCGACACGAAGCGGTCGTCGTCACGGGTCATCACCACGCGATAGCGGCCGGAGGCTTCGAGCTGCTGCTTCAGCGCAAGGCCGAAATTCAGCACCACCGATTTCTCGGCAATCGAGGCGACGAGCGTACCGGGGTCGATGCCGCCATGACCGGGATCGATGACGATCGTGCGGCGCGCCTCTCCCGTGGGCTTCGCCGGCGTCGGCAGGGCGGCCGTGACGTTCGGCTTCCTCGCCTTGGCGGCCTCGGCCAGGAATTCGGCGCGACCAGTCTTCCGGAGCTCRATCACCAGTTCGCCGAGCCCGCCCCGAAGGGCACGAACCTCGGCCTTCGCGATCGCCGCGGGCTGCGAAAGGTCGATGATGATTCGGGCCTTGTCGGCCGTGAACAGCCCGTAGCGATAGGCGCCGATGAAGCCGGCGGTCTTGCGGGCGCCGGGCTGAATCTGGAAATTCGTCGATGGCATCTCGACAATGACGCGGTCGGGCGCTGCCTGCACCCAGGCCTCGACGTCGATGACGGTCGAGAGCGCCATGGTCAGCTTGACGATGTCGCCTTGCTGCTCGAGCCGCGCATCGGTCGCGACGGGAAATTCGCTCTGCGACCTGCCCGGCTCGCCGAACGCCGGAACGGCGCCGAGAAGGATGCACAGCCCCACCATCGGCCAGACACGGGACCACGCGCGCGAAACCGCTCTCCAGCGCCCCACAGCCCGGAAAAAGCCCGATTCGACCTGGCGGATGCGTGAAAACAGCTCAAAAATCCCGCTTGTCGTCACCAAGACTTAACCATAGCGACCCGAATTCCTAACAGGCCGTTACCACGACATCATCGCGCGATGAACCGCGCCGCCATGCGTTCCGCGCGATCCGGTTGCGATGTGACTTGCAAATCACTGTGACCTATCTGTAATGGAACATGGTTGCCCGCCAACCTGCCCATAGGACACATCCGGATCGAACCATCCGTCGGCGTCCGGAGCAGGTTGGGCCTCCGCCCATCCGGGCGGTGGCAGCAGGTCGACCGTAATGGATCGTCCGCAGAGGGCGGGCCGGGATCGCGAGTTCAGCGCCCTGCCCTGTCTCGCGAGCGTGCAAACGCGGAGCGTCCTGTCGAGAGACGGGCGCGCCGCAGGTCAGGGCAGATGACGGGGCAAGCGACGCCGCACGTATCATCGGTGAAGCATTCAAACCTGCGGGATTGCGCTGGGCGTTTCGTTCGCTCTGCCTTCCCCAGCCGCCTTCCTGTCTCGACCGACTTCTCCCTCCTGCAACATGCCGGCTCGCGCCGGCCCTTCAGCGGCGCCCTGGCTCGCGGCAGCGGATTCTTGTCCGCAGCCTCGCGGGTCTTGCCAGCGGCCGCGCCCATGGAAATTTCTGATGGCCAACAAAATGCTGATCGATGCCACCCACCCGGAAGAGACCCGGGTCGTGGTGGTGCGCGGATCCCGCGTCGAAGAGTTTGATTTCGAATCCGCCAGCCGCAAGCCGCTCCGCGGCAACATCTATCTCGCCAAGGTGACCCGCGTGGAGCCGTCGCTCCAGGCSGCCTTCGTSGAATATGGCGGCAACCGGCACGGCTTCCTCGCCTTCTCCGAGATCCACCCGGACTACTACCAGATCCCTGTCGCCGACCGGCAGGCGCTCATCGAGGACGAGGCGCGCGCCGAGCGTGACGAAGAGCGCGACGAGGAGCGCCGCGAGAAGCGCGGCCGCCGCGACCGCGGGCGCCGTGGCGACCGCGATCACCGCGCCAAGAAGGCCGCGGCCGACGAGACCGTCTCGGCCGAGATCGAGACGGCTGGCGAGAGCGCTGGCGAACATGTCGAGACCGACGGCAAGCAGGCCGCCATGGTCAACGAGGGCGCGCCGGCTTTCGGCGAGTCCTTCGCGCCGGCCATTGCCGAATCGGCGACCGAGGACGCCGTCGAAAACGCCGCGCCGCTGACCTTCGAGACGACGGAAGCGGTCGCATCGGCCGACGAGGCCGCCTCGTCCGAGAATCAGTTGGAAGCTCGCAAGCCTTCCGACCACGAGGATGGCGACGACGAGGATCATGGTGACGAGGCCGAAGAGGCTCCCGAGCAGATCGGCGGCGGCGACGCCCTCGACGACATGCCCGAGCGGCCGCACCGCCAGTCGCGCCGCCAGTACAAGATCCAGGAGGTGATCAAGCGCCGCCAGATCATCCTGGTCCAGGTCGTGAAGGAGGAGCGCGGCAACAAGGGCGCGGCGCTGACCACCTATCTCTCGCTCGCCGGCCGCTACTCGGTGCTGATGCCGAACACCGGCAAGGGCGGCGGCATCTCGCGCAAGATCACCAATGCCGAGGACCGCAAGCGCCTCAAGGAGATCGCCCAGGAGCTGGAGGTGCCGGAGGGCATGGGCCTGATCCTGCGCACGGCCGGCGCCTCGCGCACCAAGGTCGAGATCCGGCGCGACTACGAATATCTGATGCGGATGTGGGAGAGCGTGCGCGAGCTGACGCTGGCTTCCGTCGCCCCGGCGCTGGTCTATGAGGAGGGCAACCTCGTCAAGCGCTCGATCCGCGACCTCTACAACAAGGACATCGACGAGGTTCACGTCGCCGGCGAGGAGGCCTATCGCGAGGCCAAGGACTTCATGCGCATGCTCATGCCGAGCCATGCCAAGAGCGTGAAGCCCTATCGCGACCAGACCCCGCTCTTCGCCGCCTTCGGTGTCGAGAGCCAGCTCGACGCGATGTTCTCGAACACGGTGACGCTGAAGTCCGGCGGCTAYMTCGTCATCAACCAGACCGAAGCKCTGGTCGCGATCGACATCAACTCGGGCCGYTCGACCCGCGARCACAATATCGAGGACACSGCYCTCAAGACCAATCTCGAAGCGGCCGAGGAAATCTCCCGCCAGCTCAGGCTGCGCGACCTCGCCGGCCTCGTCGTGATCGACTTCATCGACATGGAGGAGAACCGGAACAACCGGGCCGTCGAGAAGAAGCTGAAGGAATGCCTCAAGGACGACCGTGCCCGCATCCAGCTCGGGCGCATCTCGGCCTTCGGCCTGCTCGAGATGTCGCGCCAGCGCATCCGCACCGGCGTGCTCGAGAGCTCCTCGATCCCCTGCCCACACTGCGCCGGCGCCGGCATGATCCGCTCGACGCCCTCCGTCGCGCTGCAGATCCTGCGCGCGCTGGAGGAGACGCTGATCAAGAGCGCCTCGCACAACCTCACCATCCGCACCCGGCCGGAGGTCGCGCTCTACGTTCTCAACCAGAAGCGCGCGCATCTGGCCGATCTCGAAAACCGCTTCGCCATCGCGATCACGATCTCGACCGATGTGAACCTGCTCGGCACCCGCTATTTCGAGCTGGAGCGCGGCGAGTTCGTCGGCAATGAGGGCCGGGTCGTACCTTCGCCCTTCAAGGCCGAGGCGGTCGCCTCCGATGTCGATGACGAGGCACTCGACGCCGCCGCTGAGGCCGCCGCGCTCGACGCCGAGACCGGCGACAGCGAGACGGCCGCCGGCGACGCGCAGGAGGAGCGCGGCGAAGGCGAGGCCGAGAGCCGAGAGAACCGCCGTCGCCGCCGGCGCCGGCGTCGTCGGCGGGGTGGCGAGCGCGACCAGCAGGACATGCAGGGCGAAGGCACCGCGAGCGAGGACGGCGAAGGCGGCGATGATGACGAGGGCGAGGAATCGGCAAGCGCCGAGACCGTCGTCGAGAGCGCGACCGAGGCTCCGGCAATCGAGGCGGTAGCCGCCGAGGAAGCCGCGTCTCCGGCCGAGGAGCCCAAGCCGAAGCGCAGCCGCGCCCGCAAGCCGAAGGCGACGAAGGAGGCCGAGGCGGCCAAGGAGGTCGCGGCCGATATCGTCGTCGCGGAAGCCGCGCCAGTCGAAGCCGAAAAGCCAAAGCGTAGCCGGTCGCGGAAGAAGGTCGTTCCGATCACCGAGGGAGGTGCTGCCGGGTCTGCGCCCGCGCCGGTGGAGCCCGAGGCGCCTGCCCGTGCCGAGAAGCCGGCCAAGGCTGCTGTGGAGCCCGCTGCGGAGGCCGAGCCCAGCGCCGCCGCTGCGCCGCCTGCCCCGGAGCCCGAGCCGGCTCCCGCTCCGCGCCCCGTCGAAGAGCCCGTCGCGGTCGTCCTGACCGAGCCGGATCCGACACGGCCGAAGCGCGGTGGTTGGTGGAACAAGCTCGCCGGCCGTTCCTGAGCCGAGAGAACATCGCAAGATCGAAAGGCCCGCTGCTCCGCAGCGGGCCTTTTTCATGATCCGACCTCGCCAGCCATTGGCCGCAGCCGCGAAGCGGGGCATCATCGGCAGGCTCGCAAGCCATCCGAGGGGCAAGCATGCCGCCACCGCGCAGCACGGAGCATGTCGTCCTGAGCGTCCTGTCGGCGGCGGCCTTGGCCGCGCTCGCCATTCTCGCATGGCGCGCCGTCGGCTGGTTGGGCGTCGGCGTGCTCGGCCTGCTCGTCCTGTTCATCGCCGTCAGGGTCGAACTCGAAGGCAATCGCCCGATGGGCCCGCAGCTGACGCCCGGCCTCTATGCCGACCAGTATCGCAGCGAGGTGGAGGCCGAGCCGGCTGCGCGTGCTGGCCGCCGCGCGGACCGCCTGTCGGTCATCGGCGCCGCCCGGCTCGCCCGCCTGTTCGGTGCCGTGCTCGCGGTGACGGGCTTCGGGCTGTTCCTGTTGCTCTGACGCTTGAGCGCCATCAGCCCGCCGCAGGCGCGAGCGGGGTTGGCGGCGGCACGGTCGAGATCGCCGCGGCCGCCCCGGCCTGCGTGCCCTGGTCGCCGCCGCGCACCGTGACCGCGTTCGAGGCGAAGGGGATCCTGGCCTCGTTCAGCGCCCGGTAGACCCGCTTCAGCGCCTCGCGCTGCAGCATCGAGGCCTGGTTCGGCTTGCCGGTGAATTTGAGCCGGATCACGATGGCGCTGTCGGTGATGTCGGCGACGCCCTGCATCTTGAGCGGGGCGATGAAATGCGGACCGAACTCCGGATCCTCGAGCAAGGCGAGCCCGGTCTTCTTGATCGCCTTGCGCGCCTGCTCGATATCGGCCGAATGGTCGAGGCGGACATTGAACTTCACCGTCGCCCAGTCGCGGCTCGCATTGGTCAGCGACGAAATCTGGCCGAACGGCACGGTGTGGATCTGGCCGCTCTGGTGGCGCAACTGGATCGAACGCAGCGAGATCTTCTCTACCGTGCCCTTGAGCCGGCCGGTATCGACATATTCGCCGACGCGGAAGGCGTCCTCGATCATGAAGAACATGCCCGAGACGATGTCGCGCACGAGCGTCTGCGAACCGAAGGAAAAGGCGAGGCCGAGAATGCCGAAACCGGCAAGCAGCGGGCCGATATCGACGCCGAGGCGGGAGAGCACGACGAGGATGGTCAGGCCGATCACCGCGCCGAGAATGACGCCGCGCAGGACCGGCAGAACCGTGGCGAGACGGGTCGGAACGGCATCGTCATGGGCGGCTTCCTCATCGGCGGGACCGACGACGAGGCGCTTCGGCGCATAGGCATCGAAGAATGCGCGCAGGAAGACCAGCGCCACCCAGCCGGCGAAAGCGAAGACGACCACGCCGGCCGCCTGGCGGGAAAAGACCACGAACTGGTCCGAGCTCATCCCGAGCAGCAAGGCGGCCCAGAGCCGCGCCAGCACGAAGAGGCCGGCTGCCCAGATCACACCGACCGCGGCGGCCCGCAGCGCCGCGCCGCCGGCCTGAGACAGAGGCGTCGCCCCCTGCGTCGTCTGGCGATGCATGGCCCGGCAATGCATCAGGCTGGAGATGCCCACGACGAGAATCGGCAGGATCACGATGGCGGTCTGCGTCAGCGCACCGGCTTCTGCCCAGCGCCCGCCATTCGTCATCATCGCCGCCCCGGCCTCGACGAGCCAGAGCAGGATGCTCGCCGCCATGTAGAACCAGGCAGCCCCGGCCGCCACCATGCGCCGCACCACGCCCGGCGACGAGGCCCCGGACAGCACCAGCGCCGCGAGGTCATGGCGCATGTCGTAGAACCACCAGAGCTTGAACAGCGTCACCGCGAAACCGGTCAGCGCGATGAGACCGGCAGCCGGCAGGGGATCATGCGCGACGTGGTGCGTGAGCAGGATGCTGGTGACGATCACCGGCGTCGCGATCGCATAGAGGACCAGCAGCCGGAAGTGATGGTCGGCCCGCGGCAGCGGCATGATGCGCCGCTCCGGCGCACCGGGCGCCAGCAGGAAACGGCCGACGGCGATGTAGATCGCTCCGATGGCAGCGCCGTTGGTCGCCGTCGTCAGGCTGATCGAGGCGATGTCGCTCTCCGGCAGCCAGGCGTTGCGGGCGATCCGCACGACCAGCAGCGCCAGCAGGATCGTCAGCATGTCCTCGGCGAGGCCGTAGGCGGAGGCGATCAGGCGCGGCGTGAATTCCGGCCCGGCCGGCACGCGCTTGCGGGCGAACCAGCCCGCACAGGCGGCCCGCACCAGGAAGGCCACGGCCAGCGCGAGCGCCACGATCGACAGGATGCGCCAGCCGGCCGGCAAGCCGGTTTGCCCATTGGCATTGCGCTGCCAGGCAGCCTGCCAATCCGCCGGCAGCCCGGCAATGCTCGGTATCGCCCTGTTGCCATAGTCGATGCCGTCGACGACCCGGTCGAGCAGCGCGTCGATCTGGCCGGAGAGCATGTCGTCCCCGGTCGATGGCATTCCGACCGGCGTGGCCTTCGCGGGCGCGGCCGGCTTCGATGCCGATTTTGGCTTCTTGTCGGTCGCGTCGGGCGCAGGCGGCGGAGCCGTTCCGGCCAGCCTGATCTCGACCTGCCGGCCGCCGGCCGACAGCGCGTTCACCGTATTGGCGATCGTCTCGGGCGTCTCGTCGCCGCGCAATGTCAGGACGACCGGGGGCTGGGCCGGCGTCTGGGCGYGCGCGGCATGGCCGGCAACGAGCATGGCCAGACAGGCCAGGACCAGAGAAACGCCCCATCTCATGACAGCCGGGCCGGCCGCGCCACGATTCATGGCAGATCTCCGCTTCGCGCTCGCCACTGACAATGCTGAGCTTTGGCGGAGCCTRGCAAGGGGCTCGCGCTCAAAGCTCGTCGTCAGCGCGTCTTGAGCCAGGTTCCGAGGCGCGAAACGGCCTCCTCGCATTCAGTGAGAGAGCCCGCGAAGGAGAGCCTGACGGTGCGCGCCCCACGCCCCTCGTCGAAATCGAGCCCGGGCGTGATCGCGACCCCCGCCCTTTCGAGAGCGTCGCGGCAGAAGCTCATGGAATCGTTCGAATATCGGCCGACGTCGAGATAGATGTAGAAGGCGCCGTCGACCGGCAGGAAATCCCCCAGCCCGATCTGCGGGAGGGCCTTCAGCAGGAAGGCGCGGTTCGCGGCGTAGCCGGCCTTGATGGCTTCACATTCTTCCGTCGCGTCGAAGGCAGCCTCGCCGGCGACCTGGCTGAGATAGGGCACCGAGATCGAGAAATTCTGCTGCAGCCGCTCGATCGTCCTGACGAGACGCGGCGGTACCACCAGCCAGCCGACTCGCCAGCCGGTCATGCAGTAATATTTGGAGAAGGAGTTGACGATGATCGCGTCGGGATCGGCGGCGAGCGCCGTGGTCGCCGGCGCCTCATAGGTCAGGCGGTGATAGATCTCGTCGGAGATGTACCAGAGCCCGAGCCGGCGGCAGCAGGCGGCGACCTCCGCGATGGCCTCAGGCGTCATCACCACGCCGGTCGGGTTGGCCGGGCTCATCGTCAGCACGCCGGCGAGCGGCTTTTCGCGATGGGCGCGCTCGATCAGTTCCGGCGTCAGCGCAAAACGGGTCTCCGGCCCGACCTCGATCGCGACCGGTTCCAGCCCGAGCGCGATCAGGATGTTGCGATAGGCCGGATAGCCCGGCGCCGTGATCGCGATCCGCGCACCCGGCTGGAAGCAGGCGAGGAAGGCCAGGATGAAGCCGCCCGAGGAGCCCGTCGTCACCACGACCCGCTCCGCCGCCACGTCCGCGCCATAAGCCTCGCGATAATGGCGGGCGATGCGAGCCCTCAGCGAATCCGTGCCCAGCGCCTGGGTGTACCCGATCCGGCCATCCTCCAGCGCATGCGAAACGGCGGCGCGGATCGAGCGTGGCGTCGGCGCGGAGGGCTGGCCGACTTCCATATGCACGACCGAGCCGCCCTTGCGCTCGATGGCCGCCGCCTGGTTCATCACGTCCATGACGATGAATGGGGCGACGCGCTCGGCCCGTTCCGCGAGGGCAGGCAGGCCGGAAGCTGGAAAGCTGGGTTGCGGCATCGTCATGTCCGGTTGCGGCGATCTGGCCCCGGGCGTAGCCGAGGCCGCCGCCGCCTGCAACCTGCGGCAAGGGAGCCGATCGGAGCATCCGGGTCAGGCTGGGCACTCTAAGCTGTGATTTGACGCCGGCACGYCGAGCAACCACAAGCACGGGCTGAAACGCTTCCGTGCAGGCGCCCATCCTGCGGGTGCCGCAAGCGAAAGGACGACGAGATGGCTTTCCCGACCCTCACCAGCCTGGCGCGCGCCTGCCTGCGCCCTGCCGGCCTCGCGCTCGGCCTCTGGCTCGCGACGGTCGCCGCGCCCGTCC